>CBDUXI010000039.1:0-24241 GCA_965371175.1 uncultured bacterium | reverse complement strand
GCCACCCGGCAGGTGGCACAGGCCTGCGGCATTCCGGTAATCGCCTCCGGCGGGGTTTCTACCCTGGCGCATGTGCAGGAACTGCTTGCCGTACAAAGTGACGGCGTGTCCGGCGTGATTACCGGGCGGGCGATTTATGAAGGCACGCTGGATCTGGCCGCCGCCCTCAAGCTGGCAGAAGGGTAATGCTGGCCCGTCGCATCATTCCGTGTCTGGACGTCAAAGACGGGCGTGTGGTGAAAGGGGTGTCGTTTGTCGATCTGGTGGATGCGGGCGACCCGGTGCAGATTGCCGCCGCTTACGACGAAGCCGGGGCCGACGAGGTGACCTTCCTCGATATCGCCGCAAGCCATGAAGGGCGCGATACCATTCTGGACGTGGTGCGCCACACCGCAGAGCAGGTGTTCATCCCGCTCACCGTGGGCGGCGGTGTGCGCGAAGTGGCCGATATCCGCCGTTTGCTGCAAGCGGGAGCCGACAAGGTGGGCATCAACACCGCCGCCGTGGAAAACCCGAAATTTGTCGAGGAAGCCTCCCGCGCCTTCGGCAGCCAGTGCATCGTGGTGGCGGTGGACGCCAAACGCCGCAACCCGGAAGATGCCTCCGAGGGCTGGGAGGTATATACCCACGGCGGGCGCAAGGCGCGGGGCATTGACGCCATTAAGTGGGTACAGCAGATGGAGGCGCTGGGTGCGGGAGAGATTTTGCTCACCAGCATGGATCAGGACGGTCAACAGAGCGGCTACGATAATGCGCTCAACCGCGCCGCATCCGATGTGCTGGGTATTCCTTTGATCGCCTCCGGCGGGGTGGGAGAGCTTTCGCATCTATACGATGGATTAACCGAGGGGGGTGCCGATGCGGTGCTGGCCGCATCCATCTTCCACTTTGGTACGTATACGGTGGCGGAAACCAAAAAATATCTGGCCGGGCGGGACGTACTGGTGCGTATATGAGCATGCTCGATCAGGTGAAATGGAACGACGCCGGACTGGTGCCGTGCGTGGCGCAGGATGCGGCGGACGGCCGGGTGCTGATGCTGGCGTGGATGAACCGGGAAAGTCTGGAACTCACGCTTGCGACCGGGTCCATGCACTACTGGTCCCGCTCCAGAAAAACCTTGTGGAAAAAGGGCGAAAGCTCCGGCCATGTACAGCAGGTAGAGGAAATCCGCCTGGACTGCGACGGCGATACGGTACTGGCCAAAGTCACCCAGACGGGGCCCGCCTGCCATACGGACAGCCCGACCTGTTTTTTTAGAAAGGCAGACGGAGACAAGCTGGTGGATGCACCTGAAAATGCACGGTTTTCCTCTGTGTTGGACCAGGTATACGAAGTCATTGGCCAGCGTAAAAACGCCGGCAGTGCAGAAAAATCGTATGTGGCGAGCCTGTTTAAAAAAGGTCGGGAGGCGATTCTGGCCAAGGTGGCCGAAGAGTCGGAAGAGGTGATCGAGGCGGCACGGGAAGACGGCGCGGATCACTTTACCCACGAGGTGGCCGATCTGATCTTCCACGTGATGGTGGCCATGGCCGAAAAGAAAGTCACGCCGGACGATCTGGCCGCGGAGCTTGCAAGCCGGTTTGGCACCTCCGGGCTGGAAGAAAAAGCCGCCCGCAAAAAAAAGAAGGGTCCATAAATCATGAGCGACTGCCTGTTCTGCAAGATCGTGGAAAAACAGATTCCGGCCTCGGTAACCTACGAGGACGATCAGTGCATCGCCTTTGACGACATCAGCCCCCAGGCCCCCGTCCACATACTGATCGTTCCCAAGGTGCACCTGGACGATCAACGGGGAATTCAAAGCGACAGCAAGGAACTGATGGGGCATCTGGTCACCGTGGCCAACATGGTGGCGGCAGAAAAAGGGCTGTCCGCCTTTCGCACCGTGGTCAACACCGGGGCCGAAGCCGGGCAGAGCGTGTTTCACCTGCATCTGCACCTGCTGGGCGGCCGCCCCATGGAGTGGCCACCGGGCTGAGCGGGCCTGGACCCGCACACTTTTTGTGGCCCCGCCCTTGTCACCCCTCCCCTTACGCGGCCATCTGGAACGGGAGCGGCCATGTAACCCGTGGGGTGGGCCCCTGTCAGATGAGCATCCCCCGGTGTTCTCCACGAATACAAATACACAGCCGGAAAGGTGGGAGCGGCCATGTGGACCGTGGGGTGGGCCCCTGTTAGGTGGCCGCCTCCGCTCATCCCCTCGTAGTTAAAACATTGACCGACCAAAAAGGTCGGATATATATTTAGGGGGTACTTACCGATATAAAGATATGTTTTGGAGGTGTCTTTCGTGGCTACCGATACCCAGTTTTTGACCGTTGACGATTCCGCCGTGCAGGCTATCAAGGCGCTGTTTACCCGGCAGGGCAAGGAAGGATGCGCGTTTCGCATCGGTATTCTGGGGGGCGGCTGTTCCGGGTTGCAGTATCAGTTTTCCGTAGCGGACAAGCCTGCAAAGGACGATCTGGTGGTGGAACTGGACGGGGTGATTGTGGTGGTGGACCCCAAAAGCGCGGTGTTTGTGACCGGCTCTGCACTGGTATATGAGCGCAGCATGATGAAAGAGGGGTTTGTGGTCAAAAACCCCAACGCCGGGCAGAGCTGCTCCTGCGGCGAGTCATTCTCTGGCTAAATATTTAAAACTTAAGAATTTATGAAAGAAATCAAGGTCAAGTGTCTGGGCTGCGGATCGTTGGAAGGGGGCGACTTTTGCGGCACCTGTCACACGGTTTTGCCTATCGAGGGGGGCGACATTGATTTTTTTCAGCTGTTCGGGCTGGTACCGCGCCCGCATGTGGATAAAGAATCGCTCAAGGCGTCATTTTACAACCTGAGCCAGACCCTGCATCCGGATCGCAACGTGGGTGAGGATCAGGAAACGGGTCTGCGGGTCCTGTCGATTTCGGCCCAGCTCAACCGGGGGTACAAGGTGCTTACCGACACCAAGGAGCGGTTGCGCTATCTGGTGGGCAGAGAGACCGACCACGAGCCCATGGAGGCCAAGCAGGTCCCGTCAGAAATCATGGAGCTGTTTTTCGAGGCCCACGACCTGATGCAGGAGGTGGACGCCCATTTAAAGAAGCGCAAGCCGTCCGCCAGCCGCATTGTGGCGGCACTGGCTGCGGTGGATGAGGCGGGGGAGGCGTTCCTTGCCGCCATCGAAAAAACCCGCGCACGGGAAGTTCGCAAGGTGGCCGCTATTGAAGAAGAAATTCGCGATCTGGACGAAAAATGGGACACGGCGGACCGGGAGGGGATTCTGGCCCGCCTGACCGAGCTTGCCAACATGCTGGCCTACCTGACCCGGCTGCGTAATTCCCTGGATGAAAAGGAACTCGCACTCAAAACCTGATATCGGCTATCGGGTGGATCGAATCGACCGGGTGCCCGGGGGCGTGTGAAAAGGACTGTTTTGTAGATGAGTCAGATTATCGGCATCGACCTGGGCACCACCAATTCGGTGGTGGCCGTTATCGATATGGGGATGCCCGTGGTGATTCCGGATGCCGAAGGGCACCGGCTCACCCCGTCCGTGGTGGGATATGCCGATCCAAAGGCGCCGCTGGTGGGCGATCCGGCAGCGCGTCAGGCGGCGCTGAACCCGGAAGACACCGTGGCCTCGGTCAAACGGTTCATGGGCCGTCGCGGGGACGATCTGGCGAAAGAAGAGATGCCCCGCACCTATCAGGTGGTGGGTAAGGAGGATTCCCCGGTAAAGGTGGTGGCAGGCGGCCACGCCCTGGCCCCGGAGGAGATCTCCGCGAAAATTCTCGAAAAACTCAAAAACGATGCGGAGCGGTATCTGGGCGAGCCGGTCACCCGCGCGGTGGTCACCGTGCCCGCCTACTTTAACGATGCCCAGCGGGCCGCCACCAAAAAGGCGGGGGCGCTGGCCGGGCTGACTGTGGAGCGCATCGTAAACGAGCCCACCGCCGCGTGCCTGGCCTACGGCATCGACCGCATGGAAGACGGCATCGTGGCCGTATACGACCTGGGGGGCGGCACGTTTGATATTTCCATCGTGGAAGTGGTGGGCAAGGTGTTCAAGGTGCTGTCCACCACCGGCAACACGCGCCTTGGGGGTGACGATTTTGATCACGCCATCATGGAATGGCTCGTCATTCGCGCCGCCGAATCCGACCCGACAGGCAACCTGGCGCACGACCTGGCAGGCGATCTGGTGGTCCGTGCCCGGCTTAAGGAAGCGGCGGAAAAGGCCAAGTGCGAACTGTCGGAAAGTGACAAGGTGGAGATTTCCATCCCGTTTTTAAAAGGTGATTTCAGCCTGTCTGAAATCCTGACGAAAAAGACGTTTGAAAACCTGATCGCCCACCGGCTGGACGAGACCCGTAGCGCCTGCCTGCGCGCCCTGCACGACGCAAAGATGAAGCCGGAACAGATCAGTGCCGTGGTGCTGGTGGGCGGCTCCACCCGTATTCCGCTGGTGCAAAAGCTGGTCAGCCGGGTGTTTGGGCGGGAGGCGGAAGACAGCATCAACCCGGATGAAGCGGTGGCGCTGGGAGCGGCCATTCAGGCGGGTATTCTGGCGGGCGGGGTGGACGATACCCTGCTGCTGGATGTCACCCCGTTATCCCTCGGCATCGAAACGTTTGGCGGGCTGATGAACACCATCATTGCCAGAAACACCACCATTCCCACCAAGGCGGGGGAGCTGTTCACCACGGCGGTGGACGATCAGCCGTCGGTACGCATTCACGTGTTGCAGGGCGAGCGGGAAATGGCGGCGGACAACTGGACCCTGGGGCGCTTTTCTTTAGACGATATCGAACCGTCCCCCGCCGGGGTGCCGCGCATCGGTGTGCAGTTCACCATTGATGCCGACGGCATTTTGCACGTGCTGGCCAAAGACACCCGCACCGGCAAGGAAAAGACCGTGCAGATGAAAGCCGTGGCCGATATCTCCGACGCCGATGTGGAGCAGATGGTCAAAGAATCGGTGAATCACGCCCAGGCCGATATTTTAAAGCGGCAGCTAGTGGAGATGCAGATCGCCGGCGAAGACATGCTGGCCGCCACCGAAAAGGCGCTAAAAAAATACGGTGAGCGGCTGGAAAAAGATGAGCGGACCGCCATTGATACGGCGTGGGGCAAGGTGCGAAAAGCGATCGATCACGACGATCTGGTGTCGCTCAAGTCCGCCAAGCAGGAACTGGACGAGGTGACCCAGGCGCTGGCCGATTTGATGTTCTCCGAGGCGGTCAAGGAACGGGCCACAGCCGATCCCGACAACAAGACCAAAGAGTAATTAAGTTGCAGGCGGCAGGTTCGCCTCGGCAGGCGGTGCGGCCTGTGCATCCGACTCCGCCACCAGCAGCGTGGCAGCCACCACGATCACCGGCACCATCAGCAGGTTGATAAACGGCGCAAACGACACCAGCGCCACCCCCAGAGACAACCCGAACAGCCCCCCCATGTGGGAAGTCACAAACCCCCGTTTTTGCTTGAGGGTGTATTCCCTTCTGGCCAGCGGCACGTCCAGCAGCCCCAGGGTGAGGACGAAGGCGGACGCCAGCAAAAATGCCAGATGTCCCGCCACCGGTATCAGGTACAACGGCAGCAGGGCGATCTCTGCGATCAGCAGCACCAGTCCGGTTTTTGCCCCCTCTTTAAACGACCGGACAATGCCCAGTTGCCCTGCCGGGGTGGCCGACAGCCCCGCCATCTTTTCCGCCGTGGCCGATAGCCGGTCGTGAAACGGCGCGGCGATGATCACCGCCCCCACAATGGTGGCAAGGAACGCCAGCGCCCCCGCCAGCACCACCGCGATAAAACTGCCGAAGCCGGTCAACAGCGGCGTCCACCAGGCGTCTGCCAGGGCGGCCAGATAGATGTCCACCCGGCTGATAAACCAGATGGTCAGCACCGACCAGCCACCTAAAAAAAGCACCAGATTGACTGTCCACGGGGCCAGCATCAGCATCCCCAGCAGGCGCGGGTGGGCGCGCATCAGGACGATAGCCCGGCCCGGGCTGCCCATCCCCGAGATCAGTGACATACAGTTTGTTCCAGCTTCAGTAACTGCCGTTTTGTGTCGAGTCCCGCGGCAAAGCCCGTCAGGTCGCCCGTCGCCCCCACCACCCGGTGGCACGGCACCAGCAGCGGCACCGGGTTGGCCCCTAAAGCGGCCCCTACTGCACGGGATGCTTTGGGGCGGCCGATTTGTCGGGCAATCTGTCCGTAACTTGCTGTGGCTCCGGCCGGAATGCGGCGGGCGGCCTCCCACACCTGTTTTTGAAAGGCGGTGCCGGAAACATCCAGGGGGACCGCATTCAGGTCGGCGGCCAGCCCGTTCAGGTAGGCCACGATGGCCTTGCCGCCGGGAAAGGCGTGGGGAAACACGTGGGTGATTTTTTCCCTTTTAAAAAAACGGTTTGCCCAGCGGGGCGTTGCCGTAAGCACCACCCGGCACACCCCTTTGGGGGTGGCGGCCAGCCCCACCGGCCCAATTGGAGAGAGGATATAGGTCCACGAAACTCCGGCGGGCAGCGGGATCACCGGTATACTGCCGCCCATGGTTACCAAGGTTTTCGCCTGCGCGGCACTGGGCGTGATGTGCGTGGTCATGTCGTGCTCCAGATTCACAGAACAAGAACAGATCGTACACCGATCCGCCCTGCATATGGGCACCACGGTAGAAATTACTCTGGTGGCGAAAGGTGAAAAAAACGGACTTGCGGCCATCGAAGCCGGGTTTGCCGAGGTGGCGCGGCTGGAGGCGATTTTCAGCAGTTACCGGCAGGACAGCGACCTTTCCCGGGTCAATCGGGGGGCGGCGGGCGTGCCGGTGCCGGTGCCCGCCGAACTTGCCGAACTTGCCGCCACGGCGCTGGTCTATACCAAGCTGACCGGGGGCGCTTTCAACCCCCTGATGGGGCCGGTGATCAAGCTGTGGGGCATCCCCGAAAACCCCCAGGTGCCGTCGGAGGAAGCGCTGGAAAAGCTCCGTGCCCTGGCCGATCCCGCAGGACTGATGGTGGATGAAAAAGCGGGCACCGTGGCGCTAGGCACCCCCGGCATGGCGTTGGGGCTGGGCGGTATTGCCAAGGGGTATACCGCCGACCGGGTGGCGGAACTGCTGGTCCGGCGGGGTATTTCCGGCGGCATTGTGGCGATTGCAGGCGATGTGCGGGTGTTTGGCGTAAAGCCTTCCGGCTCCCCCTGGAAAGTGGGGGTGCTGCACCCACGGGGAGAGCCGCGCCCCATGGCCGCGCTGGAGATGGCGGATGGGGCCATTTCCACTTCTGGCGATTACGAGCGCTATTTTGAACGGGACGGGATTCGCTACCACCACATTCTGGATCCCCGCACCCTGGCCCCTGCACGGGTGGGCAAGGTGGCGTCGGTGGCCGTGACGGCCCCGTCCGCCGTGCGGGCAGACGCCCTGGCTACCGCCCTGTTTGTGATGGGGCCGAAAGCCGGGCGGGAACTGGTTCGAGGGCTGCCCGACGTAGAGGCGCTGTTTGCCCTGGATGACGGCACGCTGCTTGCGACCGAAGGCTGGCCGGAGATGCCGGAAATGCCATAAAAAGGTAGGCGGTGGAGACGGCTGTAGCTGCAAGGCGCGCGAAGGGTGAATATCTGAGGCGTAGCAGCGCTACGGTGAGGATTTTCACCCGAGTGCAACGAAGCAGATGCAGTCGTATCCGCCGCCGGTGCCCCTCTAAGGGTTTAAAATTTTCGAGTGATTCTTGAACTGCGGGTGAATGTCGCGCCCGCACACCTCGGTGAGAATCTTGCCCATGGACTCGGTAAAGTCGTACAGGGGGCGGGTGGTGAGGGTTTTGTAGAGGGTGATGTCGTCCACGTAGATTTCGAGGATCGTTTTTTTCTGGTTGTAGTGGTGGGGAATCAGGTTGCCCGGATTGAACGGCGCAAACTGCTCGTCCTTGTGCAGCCGGTCGATGATGCGATCCCATAACAACTCGAAACTGGTCAGGTCCAGGTTGCTGTAGAACTTTTCCATCATGCCCTGCACCTGCCCGCTTATGCCGTCGTGAATGCGGGTGTAGATGTCGATGTATTCGGGCAGGGCGTCCTGGCGGATGATGTTGGCGGAATAAAAGTTGTCGTAGGCGGGTGAGCGGTAGCGGTTTACATACTGGATGGCGGTGGTTTCCTGCAAATCGATGGCGCCGCCCGGGCCAATCTGCGCTTCCAGCAGATCGCCGTTGAACACCACCAGCGGGAAGACCAGATAAAACCGCTTTTCGTCCCGCGCGATGCGCCGGTTGCGGTAAAAGTCCAGTTCTGACATATGCGCCTTGATGACGCCGAAAATCGCGTTGTAGATGGTATTGGTGGCAATCGCCCGGAAAAACGAACTGCCCTGGTGGCCCTTGCGATCGTCGGCCACCTCGGCGAAGGTGTAGGCCTTGCGGGGAAAATTGAACAGATCCAGCTGTTCCCGCTCGCCCATGCCGGCAAGCAGGGCGTTGGGCGACAGGTAGCGGCCCACTTCCTCAATTTCGTTGTGGTAATACAGGGGGGCGGTATGCATGTTGATATCGCCCATGTAGTCGCCCTTGGTAAAGAACACCCACTTGTTTTTCTGGGACTGCTTGGCCTCAATCACCACCACGGTGATGTAGGCGGTCTGCTCGCGCACCTCGCTGATGCGATAGGCCACCAGATCGATCTCCTTGCCCTTGTTATCGTCCCGATCCAGATAGAACTTGTTGGGGATGATCATCCATCCCTCCTGCTCGAACTGGGTGCCGATATGGTGCTCGAAGATGTGCCCGGTCTTGGCGAGGGCTTTTTTTATTTTTTCCAGCTCGTCGTTAGTCATCGGGTTACCTGGCGATAAGTATATGATTCGCCATTGTTTTTCGTCAATTTCACAAAACCTTGCAGGCGTCCCATCCACGCGCCCCACCACATGCCACAGGCACGATCTTTCGTGTTTAGTGTAGCCGATTGACCGGTGCCAGCAAGGAGTTGGCTAGAACTCAATCCCCTTTTGCGCCTGGATCCCCTCTTTATACGGGTGTTTGATCGCTCCCATTTCGGTGACCAGGTCGGCTGCGGCAATCATTTTTTTGGATGCGCCCCGGCCGGTGAGCACCACGTGCAGGTTCTTCGGACGGGCAGATAAAAAGGCGAGCACCTCGGATTCCGGGAAATAGTCGTACCCCAGTACGTACAAAATCTCATCCAGAATGAGCATGCGAAACCGGCCGGTGGCGATCCTGTCCATGGCCAGTTGCCACCCGGCGCGCACCATGTCCATGTCTTTGTTCCGATTTTG
Organism: uncultured bacterium; assembly: GCA_965371175.1. GTDB lineage: Bacteria > Nitrospirota > JACRHL01 > JACRHL01 > JACRHL01 > CBDUXI01. The sequence goes on along the minus strand of CBDUXI010000039.1, from coordinate 14,970 downwards.
AGTGTCCCAGGTAAAGCCGTCGCCCACCGGGTGGATTTCAAACCGGTCGCCAAACAGTTTTGCCGCCTGCTGTTCGCCGGTCTTCCACTTGCCTTTGATAAATTGCACCATGCAGACCGGCATGTCGTTGCCCAGTGCACGCAGGGCCAGCCCCAGTGCCGCGGTGGTTTTGCCCTTGCCGTCCCCGGTGTGGACGATCACCAGCCCGTCTTTTTTGCGCCTTGAGGACGCGGGCGGCGTCTGGGGCGAGGCCGCCATGGGGATCAGGCAGACGGTCCGGCAGACGGTCCGGCAGACAGGCCGGAAGACAGGGACCGGCCGGGGGTTTCGCCCGCGTGGGCCGCGTGGGTATCCAGATCGTATTTATTTTCATACCCGCGCGGGGTCACCATCAGGTTCTCAAAGGTGAAGGTGTTGGAATTGCCCACCAGCACCGTGGTGAGCATGCCGATCTTGAACTCCAGCATACCGGCCAGATCGGTCAGCACGATGTTCTCTTTGGCGCGATAGGCGCTTTTCACCAGCGCCACCGGGGTGGTGGCCTTTCTGTGGGCCACGATGATGTCGCGGGCGCGCACAATCTGTTCGGTGCGGCGTCCGCTTTTGGGGTTGTACAGGGCAATGACAAAATCCGCCGCCGCCGCCGCTTCCAGCCGCTTTTCGATCACCGCCCACGGGGTGAGCAGGTCGGACAGGGAGATGGAGGCAAAGTCGTGGGTGAGCGGCGCCCCCACCCGTGCAGCGCAGGCGGACAGGGCGGTGACGCCCGGTATCACCTCCACCTGCACGTCGTCAGACGACTTCCAGCCCGCGTTTTTGAGCACCTCGAAGGTGGGGCCGGCCATGCCGTAGATGCCCACATCGCCGGAGGAGATGAGCGCCACGGTCTGCCCGCCTCTGGCCAGTTCCAGCGCCAGTTCGCACCGGTCCAGCTCTTCGGTCATGCCTTTTTCGATCACCCGTTTGCCGTCCAGCAGGTCGGCCACCAGTTCGATATAGGTGCTGTAACCGATCACCACGTCGGCTTCGCCAATGGCTTGTGTGGCACGGGCGGTCAGGTGTTCCAGATGGCCGGGGCCAAAGCCCACCAGCAGAATGCGGCCGGATTTTTGTGTATTCATTATTTGGATATTTCAGAAGTATGAGTGCGGCGGTTACGGCATTTTAAATTTGTGCCCCGGCATGCGTATGGTCAGTACCGGGCACGGGGCCTTGCGTACCACCTTTTCGGTCACGCTGCCAAGCAGGGCGTGTTGCAGGGCACTGCGCCCGTGGGTGCCGATGACGATCAGGTCGCTACGCTCTTCCCGGGCGGTGCGGATGATCTCGCCCACCGGGTCGCCCTGAAGCAACTCACCGGTGATGGACACCGGCTCGCTCGCCAGAGAGTCCACCAGTTCGTCCATCATCTTTTGCAGCGATTCCTGTACCGCCTGATACTGCACGGTGTTGTCCATGCCAAAATCCACCACATAGGAAAACAGCTGTACCACGTGGATGATGTGCAGATCGGCCTTGTACTGCTGCGCCAGGGACAGGGCATAGCCCTGGGCGTAGGCGGCATGATCGGAAAAATCGGTGGGGAACAGGATGCGCTCAAATTTCATGGTGCGTTACCTCCATCTCAATGATATCAAAATGGTATCAGGCGGGTGATCCGGCGGCTTGTGCGGGCGCTTCCATGGGGATGATGGCGCCGCTTTCCACCCCGCCGTTTGCCGCCAGATCCACGATTTTGTCTGCCACCTGTGCGGGCGTCAGCATGGGTGTTTTCGATACGTCCAGCAGATTCCGCACCAGGTCCGTATCCACAATGTCGGGACAGACCGCATACACCCGGATGCCGTCGTCTTCAAGCTCTGCCGCCCACGACTGGGTGAGGGCGATCAGCGCCGCCTTGGAGGCACAGTAGGCGGCAAGGTACGGGGCGCCGGACAGTCCTGCCATGGCGGCTACATTGATGATGCAGCCGTCCTTTTTGACCATCATCTCTTCCACCAGGGCGCGGGTAACCAGAAACGCGCCGCCCACGTTGGTGCCCATGATTTCGGTAAATTCCTGCACGTCCGCCCCCAGCAGCTGGTCCATATACATGACCCCGGCGTTGTTGACGATCAGGTCGATGCGCTGGAATTTTTTAAGCAGCTTCTCGCTCATGTTGGAGACGGCGGGCGGCTTGGTTACGTCCATTTCAATCGGCAGGGCGTGGATGCCGTACAGCGCAGAAAGCTCTTTGGCCAGGGCTTCTGCCCGATGCAGGGTACGGGAGGCCACCGCCACGTGCGCGCCTTGTTTGGCCAGGGCGTGGGCGGTGGCAAGGCCGATGCCTTGGGTGGCACCGGTCACCAGCGCCACCCGCTTTGCCAGCGGGCCGGTTTGTTTGGCTTTGGGTTTCATGACTGCTACAGAGTGTAGGGGGGGCAGGCGTGGCGTGCAACACAGGCCTTTTCTTGACAGGGCAGGGGGGCGGCACTTAGATTCAACCTCCGATTGATTATAAATTGATTAAAATAATGGCGCGATATGGATTTTTCGAACTCACAAAAGCTGTTTGAACAGGCGCAAAAAGTGCTCCCCGGCGGGGTGGACAGCCCGGTGCGGGCCTACCGTTCGGTGGGCGGCACCCCGCCGTTCATCACCCATGCGGACGGTGCCCGCCTGTACGATGCCGACGGCAACGAATACATTGACTATGTGCTGTCCTGGGGGCCGATGATTCTGGGCCACAACCCGCAAAATGTGCGCGAGCGGCTGATCGAAGCCGTCGCCAAAGGCACCAGCTTTGGCGCGCCCACCGAACTGGAGGTGCGCCTGGCCGAAGTGGTCATCGACGCAGTTGCGTCCATCGAGATGGTGCGCTTTGTCTCTTCCGGCACCGAGGCCACCATGAGCGCCCTGCGTCTGGCCCGTGGCTATACCGGGCGGGACATGATTTTAAAATTTGACGGCTGTTACCACGGCCACAGCGATGCGCTGCTGGTCAAAGCCGGTTCCGGTGCCGCCACCCTGGGGGTGCCCGACTCCGCCGGGGTGCCCGCCGATACCGCCAAACACACCCTCACCTGCCCGTATAACGATCTGGAAGCCGTAAAGGCGCAAATCGCCGATCACGCCGATCAGGTGGCCGCAATCATCGTGGAGCCGGTGGCAGGCAACATGGGGCTGGTCACCCCTGTACCCGGTTTTCTGGAAGGGCTGCGCGAGCTATGCACGGCGGCAGGCATCGTGCTCATCTTTGATGAAGTCATGACCGGCTTTCGGGTGGCCTACGGCGGCTATCAGTCTATTTGCGGCGTCACCCCCGACATGACCACCCTGGGCAAGGTCATCGGCGGTGGGTTGCCGGTGGGGGCGTTTGGCGGCAAAAAAGAAATCATGGAACAGGTGGCTCCGCTCGGCCCCGTGTATCAGGCCGGTACCCTGTCGGGCAACCCGCTGGCCATGACCGCGGGGCTGGCCACTCTGGAGGCGCTGCGGGAGCCGGGGGTGTACGACCGGCTGGAGGCGCTGGCCGAGCGCCTGTCCACCGGCCTTGCCAGCGCCGCACAGGCAGCGGGTGTGCCCGCGTGGCTGTCCCGGCAGGGGTCCATGGGATGCCTGTATTTTCAGGACGGGCCGGTGGCCAATTACCAGCAGGCATCGGCCTCGGACATGGCGTACTTCAAGAAATATTTTCACGGCATGCTTACGCGCGGCATCAACCTGGCTCCGTCCCAGTTTGAGGCCGGATTCATCTCCCTGGCCCATACGGAAGCCGACATCGACTTAACCATCGCCGCCGCCGCTGACACCCTTTCCTCTTCATAAAAGTTACCCCGGCCCTTTTTCCGGTGCGTGCACGGCCCGCGCTTCCACCTCGTGCAGCACGATGCCACCGGTTCCCACCGGCGGCTCCAGCACCGCCGCCACCTGACCGGTCACCGGCAACTCGAAATAGATATCTTCGGTGCCGTGGACAAGCGGGGCAACAAGTCGCTCCACCGCAGTGGCCGCGCCCGTGCCGGTACGCACATGCAGACCCAGGACGGCATTTTCGGAGCTGGTTATCCGCAGGCGCACAATCGGGTGGCTGCCTGTGTCCACGGCAAACCCGGGGAGCGGATACAGTTCCCCTTTCTTTTTTGCCTGTAGCACCTGTCCCGTTTTCGGCGCGATGTGCAGGCGCACGTCGCCTGCGGCGGCAAAACGTGCGGGCAGCACCTGTTGCAGCATGGCCCCATCATTTTCCGGCTGGTACTGATAAAACATGCGCTCCACCATCTGCTCCACCACCAGATCGGGCGACGCGTCCGCGATCAACTGGGTCATGATGGGGTGGGTGTACTGCCTGACCACGTAGTCCGCGCGCGCAAAGTGCTCGGACAGCAGCGGGATCAGGTAGTCGGTGAACGAATCCCGGAAAAACACGGCATTCGGCAAATCGCCTTTTGTGCAACGGGTGGTAAACGGCACTCTGCGCCGGGACCACTTGTACGGCCCGGCAAGTGCCAGCTTTTCCCGCTGCGCGCAAACGGGCGTGGATAAAGTGAATTTCGGTACCGTCTCCGACAGCCACGGGCCCAGGTCGTACATTTCGGACAACTGACCGTGGCGCATGGGCGTGGTCTGTTCCGCAAAGGCGGAAAGCGGAATGGGGGTAATCGGAAACCAGCCGGACAGGCGGGTGAGCAGCTCCCGATAGCCCACGTATGCGCCGTAGCGGTTCCAGTGGGTGTCCAGTTTCATGTAGGTGAGGCGGTCTTTTTTTGCGTCGTTCAGGGCGTCCGTCAGGTCCAGGACTTCCACGTCTGAGCGGGCGTCCATGTGGGCCACAAACTGCTCCAGCCGGGATGGGTGATCGAGCCGGTTGATGCGCGCGGGCATATATTCCGGGTAGATGGTGTTTTTGTTTGGCACGATCACAAACAGGTAGCGAATACCGCGTGCGGCCAGCCAGTCCCTGCGGGCTTCCACGGTCTGTTGCCAGGTGAGTAGTTGGGAATGGGTAAACGGGTCTTTGCGGCGATAGCTGTCGATGGCCGGGGCAAAGTTGTAATAGTGCCAGCCGTCTTTGCCGACCACGGACAGCGTCACGGGCGAGCTGTTCAGGCCGATCAGGCGTGCGGCGTTGTGGAACCGGACCAGCGCCCGGCGAAAGCCGATGTGGTCGTTGAACCAGCGTTCAAAATCGCGGGGGAACCGGCGGACGCCGGAGCGTGTGGCGTCAAATACGGGCGCTTGCGCCAGCTTGCGTTTTTCCACTTTCTGTATGGTGGCAATGTCGGCGCTGGACACGAACGGCAGACCGGCCAGGGGCAGCCAGATGAGTGTGGCAAACAGCGCCGCAAGCAGCCCCCCGCTCCAGCGCAACAGATGGGCGCGTGGAGGGGTCATCCGCTCGCACCTTCAGGGCCCGCCGCCGCCCGGTCGGGCACAGGTACCGGGGCCAGCCGGGTGCGTACCTCAATTTCGCGCACGGTAAAGCTACCGGGCGCAGGCCCCGGATGCAGCCACAGGGGGCCGGTGATGCCGACCTCGGGCAATTCGAAATAGAGATCGTTTGCGCCTGCGGTAACGGGTACCAGGACGGACTGCTCCGGCACATAGCGGGGCACGGAGGTGGTCTGGTACAGGAGTTTCATGACAGTCTGCACCGGGCTGTCCAGGCGCAGGCGCACCACCGGCCAGTGGCCGTCCGGCACTTCGATGGCAGGCAATGCCACCAGCCCTTCCGGCCCCGTGGTACGAATGCGTATCCCCCCGGCTTCCGGGGTCACGGTGGCCTGATTGACCGGGCGTACCGGCAGGGGCAATCCGGCGGACCCCGCCGTAAGCAGGACCGTGTCCGATTCCCGGAAGCGCTTGCGGGCGGTGGCCGCAAGCAGGGGGGGGTGGAGCGCAATCGGATGGATCAGCTTGCGCTCCACAATTTCGTCGATCACCACGTCGGGGCGCTCCCGCGCCACCATTTGCATCATCAACGGGAACGACTCGGTCAGCGGATGCTTGGCATTTGCCTGCCACACATAGTCGGCCTGCCGGAGCGACTCGGACAGCAGCGGAGTCAGTCTGGAAAAAAACGAGTCCCGGAAGATGACGGCGCCCACGTCGGAGGCCGTGTCGCAACGGATCCGGAACGGTCGGGCATGCCGTGCCCACGGTCGTTTGGCGGCCAGTTGGATGGCCGTCCGTTCGGCGCAGGCGGGCACGGTCAGCGTGAGACGGGTCCGGTCTTCCAACAACACGTCCTTGAGGTTCAGCATCCCGGCCAGGTTGCCGCCGGACGCGGTGTCTGTTTCCACCCGAAACCGCGTAAGCGGCGTGGCGGCAAGCGCCGGAAACCATGCGGTCAGCCGTTCCATCATTGCCTGATAGGCGATATAGGCACCCCGTTCATTCCAGTGGGAATCGGTCTTGTCGTACAGGCGTCCGGTCTGTTTTGCGGCGGCAAGGGCCGGGCGCAGGTCCAGAATTTCCAGATCCGAATTTCGCTTCAGGTGGGCCAGCAGCTGATCCAGCATCGGTGTCCCCACCCGGGTATGGCGGGCGGGGATGAACTCCGGGTAGATCGACTGCTTGTTCGGGGCCACCACAAACAGGTAACGCACCCCCCGCGCGGCCAGCCAGTCGCGTTTGCCTTCCAGAAAACGCTGCCAGTAGACCAGCCCTTCATGACCCAACCTGCGTACCCCGCGAAAATCGTCCATGACGTCCCCGCTGTAATACAGCCAGCCGTTGTTGCCCAGGGCGACTTTCTGATGGGTGGAAACGCCAAGCAGGCTCACCTTGACCCGGCTATGTCCGTGGATCAGGGCGGTACGCAGGCCAAAATGGTCGTTGAACCAGGCCTCGAACCGTTTTGGGTAGGGTGGTATTGCCGCAATGCCTGCGGGCTTTTCTGGGAAGGCGGCCAGTTCGCGTTTTTCCGTTTCGGCAACCTGTACCACCGGAACGATGATCAACAGCACCAACGGAATGCCCGTGAGCACGACAAACAGCAGCGCAAAAAACCGGCGGATCGACTTTTGGGTGTCTCCCCAGCCTTTTTCTGTCCGTGACGCTGGCATCCCCTATCCGCCTCCGGCCGTTTTTTTGGCCAGACTGGCCCGGGCGAATTCCGGTGCTAGCCGCTGGGACCACCGGAGACTGCGCTCGGCCAGTTCGTCAATGACCACATGGGGCCGGGCAGAGCGCACCATGCGGCTAAATACCGGAAACGGATTGTCCAGCGGGTTGGAATAGGCGGCCTGCCGCACATAGGTACTGTGGGAAAAATGTTCCGCTAGAAACGGAATCAACTGGCTGCCCATGGAATCCCGCAACATGGCGATCCGCACCGGAGCGCCGCTTTTGCAGTGCATGCGAAACGGTCTTTCAAACGCTTGCCAGCGGTGCACGCCGGGAATCGGCGCCGCCGTTTTGCGGGCGCATTTTTTGTGGTTGATACGCAGTCCCACCCGGCTGTCCGGGAACAGATCGCCGACCCCCATCAGGTAGGCCAGATCGCCGTCTGTCCGTTGCTGGGTTACGGTGCCTGCCGTTTCCAGGTGGGGGCCAATCGAGGGGAACCAGTCGCGCAGTCGATCAAGAATGGCCTGATAGGCCACGTAGGCCCCCAGGTCGTTCCAGTGGGAATCGGTTTTGGGATAAAGCATCCCCAGCGATTTGGCGGCCGTGAGGGTCGGACGCAGGTCCAGAATATCCACGTTGGACCGGGCCTTCAGGTGGGCCACCAACTGATCCATGGGGGTGGGACCGATTCGCCTGTGGCGCCGCGGTATGTACTCCGGATAAATCGTTTGTTTGTCCGGTGCCACCACAAACAGGTAACGAATGCCACGCGCAGCCAGCCAGTCGCGTTTGCCTTCCAGAATTTGCTGAAAGGCGATCAGGTCCCGTTGCAAAAACGGGGCGGCTCCCCGATAGCCGTCCATGGCCTCATCGCCGTAGTAAAGCCAGCCACTCCGGCCGATGACCACCTGGGAATTGGGGGATACGCCCAGCCACCCGACCTTTACCCGGCTGTACAGGAGCGTCAGCGGCTCCCGTATGCCAAAGTGGTCGCCGTAATACCGGTTGAACCGGTCGGGGTAGGTGCGCCACCCGGCAATGGTTTGCGGGATTTCGGGCAGCGGGCTCAACCGCCTTTTTTCTGCCCCGGAGGTGGGGGCGTCAGGGCGCAGCACGGTCACCATGAGGGGGATACAGATTGCCACGACAAACAGCGCCGCCAGCAGCCGCAAGGTCGATTCGCCACTGTTTTCACCGTGCATCGGGTTGGCCGGGTCCACCGCTGCCGGTCAGAAGCGGAAGTAGATAAACGGGTTGTAGGTGCCCGCCGCCAAGCTTGCGGCACTGGCGACGAGTATCAGCAACAGGGCGCAGAAGGCCGCCCCTTCCACAGCCAGTATGCCTGCACTGCCCGCAGGGGTTGCCTCCAGCCTGCGCGCGTGCCAGCGGCCCAGCCAGGAAACCAGCGGGGTGGCGCCGATCATGCCCGCAAGCAGGCACGCCAGCACCTCGTTATTGATGTACAGGGTGGCGTGGTAAACGGTGCCTGCCCCGTGCCCGAACCCGGCCATGGCGGCAACGAAAGCCAGGGCGTCCGGCAGCGCCTCCACCCGGAAGAACACCCACGCCACCATCACCACCAGCAGCACGTACAGGTGCCTGAGCGGCACCCATGTGCGGTCCAGCAGGCGTCCCAACGCACCCCGCTCGGTAATTAAAAACAGGCCGTGCAACATGCCCCAGATGACAAAATTCCAGCTGGCCCCGTGCCACAGGCCGCACAAAAAGAACACCAAGAGCAGGTTCACGTGGGTGCGCGCCCCGCCCTTTTTGTTGCCCCCCAGCGGGATGTACAGGTAATCCCGGAACCAGGTGGAAAGCGAAATATGCCAGCGCCGCCAGAACTCGCGGATGGAGCGGGAAACGTACGGGTAATTGAAATTTTCCAGAAACCGGAACCCGAACATGCGCCCCAGACCGATGGCCATGTCGGAATAGCCGGAAAAGTCAAAATAAATCTGCAACGTGTAGCAGGCGATTCCCAGCCAGGCAAGCCCCGTCGTCAGGTCGCCGGGCGGTATGGCGAACACCTGATCGGCGCAGGCCCCCAGGGGGTTTGCGATCAGCACCTTCTTGCCCAGTCCGATCACGAAACGCCGCACTCCGAAGGCAAAGTCGTCCAGGCTGGTGACCCTGGACACGATCTGTTCGGCCACCTGCCGGTAGCGCACGATGGGGCCAGCAATCAGTTGGGGGAACAGGGCGATATACAGGGCCACGTGAAACGGGTTGCGACGCACCGGGGCATCGTCCCGGTACACGTCCACCACGTAGCTCATGGCCTGAAAGGTGAAAAACGAAATACCGATGGGCAGGTGCACCGGGTCCAGTACAAAAGGTGTCATGCCCAGCCCGGTCAGGCTGGCATTCAGGTTGTCCACCAGAAAATTGGCGTACTTGAAGCTGGCAAGCAGCCCCAGGTTGGCGGCGATTCCCACTCCCAGAAACAGGCGTGCGGCGGGGGTGTTCCGGGTGTTGTCGATGGCCATGCCGCACAGGTAGTTGGCGGCGATGGAGAGCAGCATCACGCCGACAAAAAACGTCTCCCCCCAGGCGTAAAACAACAGGCTGGCACTTAGCAGTACGCCGTTTTTGGCGCGCTTTGGCACGGCAAAATAGAACGCCAGCACCAGCGGCAGGAACAGAAACAGGAAGATGGGGGAACTAAAAACCAAGGGGCTTCGTTGCCTGACCGAAAAAAGGGAGGCATCCACGCAGGTAGCGGGTGCCCGAAAACAGCCGGGCGCAAGCCTATCATACGGGGGGTGTGAAAACCCCCTGTCCGGGGGCTCACATCAGTTGGTGTGCGGGGGAGGCCGGGAGCCGGTCTCTTTAGGGTCTGTCCTTCGTCGCGTACAAAATGGCGTTGACCGCCCGTTGCAGATCGTACTGGGTGGTGGCCTCCAGGTCGTCAAACTGGATGCCCATGCCTTTTTCATTGATGTGGGCCACCCAGCAGCGGGTGAGGATGCGTACCGGATCGTTCAGCACCTCGTCCCGCAGGGTGAAGGTCAGTTCGCATTCCACCTCCACCGGAAACGGGTTGTCGCATTCCAGAAACAGGCCGCCGTTGCCCAGGTTGGTCACCCAGCCGTGAACGGTTTGGGAACCGGATGTCAGGGTAATGTGCCCGCGCACCGGTACCCGCGGGTGGACCCGCAATTCGCGGGTGGCGGGGGTGGCATGTGGCTTGGCCGGCCGGTGGGTCAGGTGCGTCAGGCGCGCCTCGTCTTCGGGGGCAAGGTGGATAAACACCGTACCAATGCCTTGCCGGTCGCAATGGATCACCCGGCATTTCAGACTGAAGGTGTCGCCCTCTTTTTCCAGGGAAAAGGTGGCTTCAAGCTCGGTCCCGATCGGGAACCGTTCATCACACTCCACGTACATGCCGCTGGCGCTCAGGTTTTTAAGCAGTCCCAGGGTGGTGCCGTCAGCGCCCGTCAGGGTGACGCGCTCCCGCACCGGCATCCTGGGTGGAGGGGTGAAATCGGTAGCTTCAGCGGTGCTGCCGGGTATCTCTGCGGATGTGTTTTTGTCCATCAACCTGTGCCTGGATAGTGAATTGTGTCTCCCGGCGCGGGGCCGGGAACGGCTTTTTGTCTGGTTTTACTTGCCTGGCGGGCGCACGGCCTGCCGTACCAGCCGGTGCAGCACCGACAGGATGCTGGTTTCCAGCTCTTCCAGTTCAATGCCCATACCGTCTGGTTTGACGTGGGCCACCCAGCCGGACAGCGCAAGGTGCCGCCGTTGCTCCCGATCCCACACGGTGAACTTCACCACGCACTCGGATTCCTGGTCGAATTGCCGCGCACAGGCGACGAACATACCGCCGGTGCTCAGGTTTTCCATGCGGCCCTCGATGGTCCGGCCGTTACAGGTGACGGTTGCCTTCTCACTCACCCTGATGCGTACCCGCTTGCGGCGTTCGCTGGTTCTGCCTCCAGCACGTGGGCTGGGCTTGGGCAAAATAGTCATTGTATCTGCTCCTCCCCCCCCCTGGTGTGGACGTGCGTCTCCAGCACGCTATCAAAGATAGTTCGATACTATATCGGTGGACAGTGGGCAGAGGTTGAGCAGAAATATATAAGCGTTTTGCGGGTATACTGCCGGTTGCAGACGCCTGTTTTGAGCCGGAATGATTGTCAGACGGATCGTACTTTCATGGAATCCATGACCCCACGGGAAATTGTTACCGAACTGGACCGCCACGTGGTGGGTCAGGACGATGCCAAGCGCATGGTCTCCATCGCCTTGCGGAACCGCTGGCGCCGCCGCCAGATAGAGGGCGAACTGCGGGACGACATTTTGCCCAAGAACATCATCCTCATCGGTCCCACCGGGGTGGGCAAAACCGAGATCGCCCGCAGGCTGGCCAAACTGGTGCAGGCCCCGTTTATCAAGGTGGAGGCGTCCAAGTTTACCGAGGTGGGATACGTGGGCCGCGATGTGGAATCCATGGTGCGCGACCTGACCGATATGGCCGTGAAGCTGGTGCGTGAAGAGCGTCGTGAGAAAGTGCTGGAAAAGGCAGGAAAAGCCGCCGAAGAGCACCTCCTGGATGCCCTGTTGCCAGGGCACCCCCGCACCGGGTTTGCCGCAGCGGGAGAGGACGGTGCGGGCAGCGATACCCGCAACAAACTGCGCAAACAGCTATTGGACGGCAAGCTCGACACGCGCACGGTAGAGGTGGAACTCACCGAAAAAGGGTCGGTGCCCGTCGGTCCGATGGGCGGCCCCGGCATGGATGAAATTGCAGGCAACCTGCAAGACATGTTCGGCCACATGTTTCCCGGCAAGCGCGTGGCCCGCAAAATGAAAGTCAAAGATGCCCGCGAAGCGTTGATTGCCGAAGAAGTGGAACGCTTGATCGACGCCGAAGAGCCGGGGCTGGAGGCGGTGGAACGGGTGGAACAGTCCGGCATCATCTTTTTGGACGAGATCGACAAGGTGGTCAGTAAGCAGGGCGGGCAGGGGCCGGATGTGAGCCGCGAGGGGGTGCAGCGCGACTTGCTGCCCATCGTGGAAGGGTCCACGGTCAACACCAAGCACGGCATGGTCAAAACCGACCACATCCTGTTTATCGCTGCGGGTGCCTTTCATCTGGTGAGCCCGTCCGACATGATTCCGGAATTGCAGGGGCGCTTTCCCATCCGGGTGGAACTGTCCTCCCTGGTGCGCGCCGATTTTGTGCGGATTCTCACCGAGCCGTCCAGTTCCCTCACCCGTCAGTACACCGAACTGATGGCCACCGAAGGGGTGACGCTCACGTTTACCGCAGACGGGGTGGAGGAGATTGCCGGGATCGCCGTGGATGCCAACAGCCGCACCGACAACATTGGCGCGCGCCGCCTGTTCACCGTCATGGAAAAATTGCTGGACGAGGTGTCGTTCAACGCCCCCGACATGGACGGGGTGACGGTGGAGGTAAACGCCGCCTATGTAACAGAGCGGCTTGCCGGTCTGGTGAAAGATGCAGACCTGAGCCGGTATATCCTGTAGACAAACCAAATGCCCGGCTCTGCGCTTATGGATATACTGAGCTCTTAAAGAGCCGTCCCCGAAAAAGGCATCATAACTCGCCATGAACAGTCCCGACCCAAGAGCCAGCACCCTCATCGAGGCCCTGCCGTACCTCCAGGCGTTTCACAATAAAACCGTGGTCATCAAGTACGGCGGCAGCGCCATGGTGGATGAAGCACTGCGGCAGCAGGTGGCCCAGGACGTGGTGCTGCTCAAGTACGTGGGGGTCAACCCGGTGGTGGTGCACGGGGGCGGAGCGCGTATTTCCGAAATGATGGAACGGCTCGGCCTGGAAACAAAGTTTGTCGACGGCGTACGGGTCACCGACGCCCCCGCCATGGAGGTGGTCGAGATGGTGCTGGGCGGCACGGTCAACAAGGAGATCGTGGGCCTCATCAACCAGCATGGCGGTTCTGCCGTGGGGCTGACCGGCAAGGACGGCAACCTGATCCAGGCCCGGCCGCTCAAGAGCAGAAAGGGCAAAGACAATCTGGGTATGGTGGGCGAGGTGGAAACGATTCGGCCCCACATTCTGGACAAGCTGGACCACGCCCGCTACATCCCGGTCATCGCTCCCATCGGTGTGGATGCATCGGGGCAGAGCTATAACATCAACGCCGACCAGGCAGCCGGTGCCATCGCCCACGCGCTTAAGGCGGAAAAACTGCTGGTGCTGACCGACGTGCCGGGGATTCTGGACGCCAACGGGGAGCTGTGCCCGCACCTGTCCAGACGGCAGGTGGACAAGCTCGTCTCTGACGGCACGGTAAAGGGGGGCATGCTGCCCAAGGTGGCCGCCTGCTTTAACGCGCTGGACGGCGGGGTAAGGAAAGCTCACATCATCGACGGGCGCACGCCCCACTCCATCTTGTTGGAGTTATTTACCGACACCGGTATTGGTACGGAGATCGTGTCATCCTGAATCTGGCATTAAGGGCACTGTACCGGCTGGGGGTGGGTGCATGGCTGGGCACCATTGTGGCGGTCTCTTTTCTGGTTGCGCCCATGGTGTTTCGCAACCTGCCGAGGGAGACGGCGGGCCAGGTCATGGGCCGAATATTTTCCGCCTATTACGTGCTGGGCATCATGTGCGGCATGGTGGCCCTGGCGGCCATGGTGGTGCTTTCCGTACGGCTGCGCTGGAACTGGGAACGGGTGGTGGCGGTGCTGCTGCTTACGACCATGGTGTCGGCGGCGGGGTATGCTCGGCTGATTCTCACCCCTGGCATTTTTGAGGTGCGCGCCCACGTGTATGCGGCGGAGCTGGCAGAAGCGCCGGAGGCCCCGGTGCTAAGGGATCAGCTGGATGCCCTGCACGACCGGTCGGTACGACTGAACGCGGCGGTGCTGTTGGGGTGCGTACTGCTGCTGTTGATCGGCGCGGTACGCGAGCAGCAGGCGGACCAGCCCCCGGATGCGGTAGCAGACGGCCTGCCGGACGGTCTGGACGATCCGCCAGACGAGCCATCAGACGCCCCGCCAGAGCAGGTGGCGCTGGAAGATGAAGGTGCGTGGGAAGAAAAGGGGCGTAAGGATGAGGCTTGATGGCAAGGTGGCGCTGATCACCGGTGGCGGCACCGGCATCGGCGCGGGGATTGCGACCCGGTTTGTGGCCGAGGGCGCAAAGGTGACCATTAGCGGCAGACGGGACGCGCCGCTCAAGGCGCTGGCCGCAGAGATCGGCTGCCACTGGGTAACGGGAGACGTATCGGTGAGCGCCGACGCCGAGCGCATGGTGGCCGAGACGGTCGCCGCCCACGGCAAGCTGGACATTGTGGTGAACAACGCCGGGGTGGCCCGCTTTGCCCCCATGGCGGTCACCGGTGACGACGTGCTGGACATGCAGCTGGATATCAACGTCAAAGGGCCGTACCGGGTAACCCGTGCGGCGCTTTCGCACCTGACGGCAAGCAAAGGCTGCGTGCTGAACATTTCGTCCACCCTGGCGGTAAAAGGGCTGTCCGGGGCCACCGCCTACGGGGCCAGCAAAGGGGCGATCAACGCCCTCACCCTGCATCTGGCGGCGGAACTTGCCGAGTCAGGGGTGCGGGCCAACTGCATCTGCCCGGCGGTGGTGGAAACCCCCATCTTTGAAACCATGATGCCCAAAGAGGCGGTGGCCCAGGCCATTGCCGACATGACGGCCATCCACCCCATCGGCCGCATTGGCCAGCCGCAAGACGTGGCCGCCGCCGCCCTGTACCTGTGCTCCGATGAGGCCGCCTGGGTCACCGGCGCAGTGCTCAACGTGGACGGGGGCGCCACGGCGGTGTGACGGGCGATACGTCCGCCTTCGCCCCCCGACTGCTTGACTGGTACCGGAAAAACCGCCGCCAGTTGCCGTGGCGTGATACCTGCGATCCGTACGCCATCTGGGTGTCCGAGGCTATGCTGCAACAG
>CBDUXI010000038.1:0-24402 GCA_965371175.1 uncultured bacterium | reverse complement strand
GCAGGACGGAAACAGGTCATGGCCCCCCCCCCAACGATTCGCAATGCCAGGGCATATATGCTCCCCCTCCCGCCAGAGACAAAAGCCCTGCCACGCTGGTGAAAACGACGGCCCCACACTGTTTCACGTGAGACAACCATGACACACCTTGTGATACAGATCCTGTATCACAGGGCACCAAAACGGTGAGGCCGTCTTTGGGGAGTTCACCCTAACCTACTGTAATAAAATGATTTACAAAAAACTTTTCGATCTGGCACGCATGCTGCTCTATATCCGGAGCAGCGGCGGTTAGATCGCCTTGTTCTTTAGAGATCGCAGACGTAGGAGTCAGCGCAACGGGACCAACCCTGTGGGTGGGGGGGTACCCCTCGCCAAAAAGCCCGGGGGGGCTTTTTGGCTGAGTTATGGCGGAAACGCCATAAACAACGTCAGGGCCGCGTCGCCACTTTCGGGTGGGATGGAGGCGCGGCTCTGATTTGGCCTCGTACGCGGGATCGCCGCCTGTCTCGTACGTCAGGACAGTTTACTCTGGTTGGTCCCCCATCCTAACCAGAGTGGCTCCCTGGCGTACGACACAGGGGGTGGCTCCGCCCCCATCGTTTCCTGCGTCGTACGTCAGGATCAGGCCCTTTGGTTGGTTCCCCATCCTGACCAAAGAGTCGCCTGACGTACGACGCAGGGCACGATAGGGAAAAGCGGGATAGTTTCCCGCGCTGTGCATCAGGGGGGAGGTAGCGGGTTGGTTCCCCATCCCGACCTGCAATCTGGCCTGATGCACACCGCAGCGAATCATTCTTGTATCAAGATCTGTACAACTACGGCTTCCGGGGCGAGAATACGTCTCCACGACCTCGGCAGCCGGAACCATACCGCACGGACGCGGACACTCCAACAACTTCCGGGGCATCCACACACTGGACGGGATGCAGCAAGATACCTGGCATACACTCAAGGTCATGTCTCCCCGGGAGTTGACGGACCCGCTCTCCGGATTGCTGATGGAGATGGGGGCCAACGGCTGCTGGGCCAACGGCGACGACCTGCTCGCCTACTTTTCCACCGAATACCGTCCCGACGAGATCTCCCACGCCATCGGCGCATTCTTTGACCACCTGACCGATGAAGGCGTGGCCACCCGCGAAATCGAATTTGTGTGGGAAACCACCGAGGACGGCGACTGGATCACCGCCTGGAAGTCCCATTTCAAACCGCTTCCCGTGGGCGAAACCCTCATCGTACTGCCCGAATGGGAGCCGGATAGCGCCGCGGGCAGCCGCATCCCACTCAAAATCATCCCCGGACGCGGCTTCGGTACCGGTGGCCACGACACCACCGCCCTGTGCCTGGAAGCGCTGGAGCGTCTGTGCAAATCCCGCCCCGATCTGGCAGACACGGCCCTGCTGGACGTGGGCACCGGCTCCGGCATCCTCGCCATTGCCGCCTGTAAGCTCGGCTGCGGCCACGTAACCGCCTTTGACAACGATTCCGATGCTACCGGCAACGCCAGAGACAACGTCGCCTTAAATGGCGTAAAAATCAAGCTGTTTACCGGCACCATCGAAACGGTCACCGGTGAGTACGCACTCATCAGCGCCAACCTGCTGGCTCACCTGATTGTGGAGATCATGCCGCATCTGGCCCGTCTGCTGGCAGACGGCGGCACGCTGGTGCTTTCCGGCATTTTAAACGAGCAGAGCGACACCATCGACAAGGCGCTTGCGGCAAACGGCCTGAAGGCGTCCCGCTACGAAAGCCGGGGCATGTGGCTGTGCGTGGAGGCGCAAAAAACGCCGTAAAGACTAACCTGCTTCCGGGTAGTCCGTGTACCCGGTTTCGCCGCCGGTGTAGAACGTGGCTTCGTCCGGCCGGGTCAGCGCCAGCCCCGCCTGCATCCGCCGCACCAGATCCGGGTTGGAGATGAACGGGGCGCCGAAGGCAATGGCGGCGGCGTGGGTAACCGGGTCGGCCAGCACCTTGGTGGCCCGCTCGGCGTCGAAGCCGCCGTTTAAAATGAGTGGACGGCCAAACAGCCGGGCCATATCGCGGGTCAGTTGCTGGGGCGCACCGTTCGCCGTAGGCGGCGCGCCCGCTTCGGTGATGTGCAGATAACTGATACCAGTGCCCGCCAAAAGCTCTGCGGTGCTGCGGAAGGTGATGCCGTGGTTGCGGTCGCTCATGTCGTTAAACGGGTTGAATGGTGACAGGCGCACCCCCACCCGGCCCTCGCCCACCCGCTCCACCACGGCGTTGGCTACCGCCAGCAGGAACCGCGCGCGATCTGCGGGGGCGCCGCCCCACTCATCATCCCGCTCGTTGCTGCCGGTACGTAAAAACTGATCGATCAGGTAGCCGTTGGCCCCGTGAATTTCGATGCCGTCGGCCCCGGCGCGCATGGCCCGTTCCGCCGCGTCTGCATAGGCGGCGATGGCCCCGGCAATGCCCCCTTCGTCCAGCGCCTTGGGGGTTTCAAACGGCTGCATGGAGAAATCCGCCGCCATGACTTCCCCTGCCGGGGTGATGGCCGAGGCGGATTTCGGCTGGGTGCCGATCAAACTGGAATGGCCGATGCGCCCGGTGTGGATCAACTGCACAAAGAACTTGCCGCCCGCATCGTGCACCGCGCCGATCACCGCCTTCCAGCCGACCTCCTGGGCATCGGTATAAATCCCCGGCATCATCGGATACCCGGCCCCCGCCCGGCACACGGCGGTGGCTTCGGAGATGATCAACCCGGCGCTGGCCCGCTGAATATAGTACTCGGCCACCATCGGCTGCGGCACGCCGTTTTCATCGGCGCGGCAGCGGGTCATGGGGGCCATGACCACGCGGTTGGCCAGTTCCACGGCTCCCAGCGTGACGGGTTCAAAGAGGGTGGGTTCGGGCATGGCCGTATTCTAGGGCCTGTTCGCACAAACGGCAATGGCGATAACGGCTGCCGTTCACCCCCCCAGGGCGAGAAACAGTTCCAGGCCCGGTCCCTGACCGCTATCGGTGAACCCGCCCGCGCCGTTATTCACAAACAGCTGGTTGGACTGGTCGCCGTTTACGATCATCAGGTCCAGGTCGCCGTCGCCGTCCACATCCCCCAGGGCCAGGGAAACGATGTCTCCCGCGCCCAGTGACTGGCCGCTGTCGATAAACCTGCCCGCACCGTCGTTTATGAACAGTTGGCCGGGCAGTCTGGCGTTCCCCACCACCATATCCGGGTCACCATCGCCGTTCACG
This sequence comes from uncultured bacterium, assembly GCA_965371175.1. Lineage (GTDB taxonomy): Bacteria > Nitrospirota > JACRHL01 > JACRHL01 > JACRHL01 > CBDUXI01. The sequence goes on along the minus strand of CBDUXI010000038.1, from coordinate 21,174 downwards.
TCCCCCAGGGCCAGGGCCGTACTGTCCCCCACGCCCAGCGTATGACCGCTGTCGGTAAACGCGCCCGCACCGTTGTTCACGAACACTCGATTGGGCTGGCCGGGGTTCCCCACCACCAGATCCGGGTCGCCGTCGCCATCCACGTCTCCCAGAGCAAAAAAAGTGATGTCCCCCACGCCCGGTATCTGGCCGCTGTCGGTAAATTCGCCCGCACCGTCGTTCACGAACAACTGGTTGGACAGATCGCTGTTCCCCACCACCAGATCCGGGGCGCCATCGCCGTTCACGTCCCCCAGGGCGAGGCCGGTGGCGCCCGCCACGCCCAGTGCCTGATCGCTGCCCGCAAACTCCCCCGCACCGTTGTTCACCAGCACCTGGCTGGGCAGGCTGGCGCTCCCCACCACCAGATCCGGGTCGCCGTCGCCGTCCACGTCTCCCAGGGCGAAGGCGGTCGCGCCCTCCACGCCCAGTGACTGATCGCTGCCGGCAAACTCCCCCGCACCGTTGTGCACCAGCAACTGGCTGGGCAGGCTGACGCTCCCCAGCACCAGGTCCGGGTCGCCGTCGCCGTCCACATCCCCCAGGGCGAGGATCAGGTTGGCGGATGTACCCGGCGCGGAGCCCGGAGGGCTTCCGGCCAGGTTGACGGAATTGCCGCCTACGGAAAACCCACCTCCGTCACTGCCGCTATTGCCACCCCCGCACGCGGCCAGCGCGACACAAACCACCAGAAACAAACCCCGCACAGCCACAGATCGCATCACGCACTCCTCACCCATATACCGGCCCGTTACATTATTTCCCCGCCACACAACAGGGCTTCTTTGTTATTTGTAGCATGGACACCCGATATGCAAAAGCGCGCGGCTGTGTGGGGGGCAGGGCTTTTTGGGTGGCGGGGTTAAAGAGGGGGGGGGGAAAGTTATTGGGATCGATTGGGTGGTGGGGGGTTCATCGGCATTTCCGAACGAGGGAGTACCAGCCGACAGACGACTTGAGACAATCGGTCATATTCGTCTGACCCTGTGACGTATTGTGCCCCGTAAATTTTCTCCCTCCGTTCAACCACCTTTTCGATCACATACCTATCATCTGCCGCTAGTTTTTGATAAGCCTCTAACCCTTCCAGCGGTTCCCTCTTTCCCCAAACAGCCGTCTCGATTCCATCGTGTATTTCCTTGCTCCATTGGTGCAGAAACTCCTGCCAGAGCAGCATATCCATCAACTCTTTCCGAGACCACGAGTCGCCGTACAGCCGGATCAACAGTCGGTAACAATTGCGCAGGCGCAACAATTGACGCGGGTTAGTCAGGGACAAGCTGTAGGCCGTCTCGAAGAATTGATCCAGCTCCTCTTCACTATGCAGCATGGAGGCATGGTCTTCCTCCTCCAGCACTGCCGGGGTGGATTCCGGTGTTTCCTGAGCGACATCAGCAAAAAGCACCTGTCCCACATAGTTCCGCATCTCCCCTTCCGTCGGTCGATTCAGGGTTATCGGAATCTGAATGATCTTGCCCAGATAATCGCGGGCAATGTCGGTTGGGTCTCGATGATCTCCACCAACTCTGGCAAAGTGCCGGGCGACAGCCTGTAGTGCAATCCGTTGGTCAATCGCCACCAGGACAATGACATTGGGCACATCCATCACCAGCCGGATGGCCTCGAAGGTCTTAACAATGCCATTCGGCTGACAGCGGTCCAGGTCATCAATAAAGATCACCAGCCGCTCAACAGGAACCACATCACCCCCTCTTTCGCTTGATTCTTCCTTTGACCCCACAAGCCTGCGCACATCCCGAACAATGCCCTGGACCAAAGTAGTAATAGAAACCAGCCAGTCCGGCGGCAGCTCAATCGGCGCGCGAGGTGCCAGATCATCTTCCTGAGTACCACCCCGCTCCTTGTTTCCGGAAAGAAGCAAGCCGCACAACAGGCGAATATGGCGTTGAAGCACCGGGATCAGCCCTAAGTGCTGACCATACCGGGGGAGCTTGAGATAGCTTTGCAATTGAACGGAAAGGGGGTGTTCCACCAGTTTTTTGAAGTGATACAGGTACGCACCCGCTCCAGTGACAAAAGCCCCTATCACACTTGGGATAGTCCATCCTTCTCCCCACCACAAGAACCCAATAAAAGCCGCTGCACCGCCAATCGCCACCAGCACGGAAATGACAGCCATAACCACTTCATCGCGGTGTTCATTCCAGGCGAATCCGGCGCGTAACCTTGCACGCTCGGAAAAGGAAAGGTTCCGAGTGAGACCGTTCACGGTCTCTTGGGCCAACCCTGCCGCAAGATTTTTGGTGTGCTCGTATTCCCACGCGTTAAAGGTGGCGAAGGCAAACTGGTCGAGGTGCATTTCACGTAAGCGCTGCTTGAGCAACTTCATCACCGAGCTTTTACCTTCGCCCCAATTGCCGAACAGGCCCACGGTGAGCGGTGTATCCTGCTTCGGTGCGGAAAGCATCCCGGCCAAGGCATTGACTAAGTCCTCTCGACCCAGCAGGTCCCGTTCCGCCAGTTGATATCCTTTTGATGGGGTGATTCCTCGCTTTGGCTCGTTGGGAGGAGAAATTTCGACCTTGGGTGGATAACCGACTATCTTGACCTTTCCGGCCAGGACATCGACATTGGCACCCCCGCCCCCCTTGCCGCCACCCCCCTTGCCCTTGGTGCCCTTGCTGGACTTGGTGCCCTTGCTGGACTTGGTGCCCTTGCGGACCTCGCCCTTAACCAACACATGGTCAGTAACTGTTTTTTGAATATCCGCCATACACTCCCCCATCCGGGCATTAGTGATTGTGGATAACTTACCCCAAACCCCTCCCCCGTTGCGACTCCCCCCCTGCTGCCGCCATAATCGGGGCACCCTCTTTTTTTGGAGACAGCCGCCATGCAGCCCAAGCGCAACCTGTTTGTCTTTGATATTGAAACCATCCCGGATGTGGCCGCGGGCAAACGCTTTCTGGAACTGCCGGATTCCACCCCGGATGCGGAGGTGCGCGAAGCGCTGTCCGCCTATCACTTAAAGGCCACCGACGGCCGCAACGACTTTTTGCGCCAGCCGTTCTGGCAGGTGGTGGCCATCTCCTACGTGCAGTGCACGGTGGAAAAGGCCGATCCGGCCCAGGCCGATCTGCCGGGGCAGGTGCGCTATGCCCTGGCCCGCGTGGGGTCCGGCGGCGAGGTCAAATCGGACGAAAAAGAGCTGGTGGAAGGGTTCTTTCACTATGTGGATCAGAGCGTGCCCCGGCTGGTCTCCTACAACGGCCGCAGCTTCGATCTGCCGGTGCTGAAATACCGGGCCATGGTGCATGGGCTTTCGGCCCCCGGCTTTTTTGATACCAGCAACAAGTGGGAAAACTACACCGTGCGCTACGCCGACGCATGGCACGCCGATCTGCTGGAATGCCTTTCGGACTTTGGCGCCAGCGCCCGGGTGAAGCTGGACGAGGTGTGCCGGGTGATGGGGATTCCCGGCAAGATCGGTACTTCCGGGGGCGATGTGAGCGGCCTGTATGACGCGGGCGACGTGCAGGCGATCCGCGATTACTGCGAAACCGACGTGATCAACACCTATCTGCTGTTTTTACGCTGGGAGCTGCTGCGCGGCACCATCAGCCAGGGTTCTCACGATCAATCGGTAGCGGAAATGGCCAACTATCTGGAGACGGAAGGGGAAAAACGGCCCCATCTGGCCGAATTTTTGGCTGCATGGCAGAAAATTCAGGAGCAGGCGTGAGCGAAAGACGTTTTACCATCGATGTGCCGGTCGGCCCCTTGGAAAAAGGCTGCCTGCTGGTCGCCCTGCCGCCGTTGACGGACCCCAATTTCCGCCAGAGCGTGCTGTTTTTGTGCGAAACCGAGGCCGAAGGGGCCATGGGGCTGATCCTCAACCGCCCCACCGATATCAATATTTCCGACGCCCTGCCGGAGGAAGAGCTGATCGAGAACGCCGAAACACTGGTGTTCGAAGGCGGGCCGGTGCAGAACGACCGGATTTTGCTGCTGCGGCGCGGGGGCGAGCCGGTGGAGGATTTTACCCGCGTGCTGGGAGATATCTCCATGGGCGGCACCATGGACGCGCTCAAGGAGGCCGCCACCGTCAGCGGCATCATGGGGGAATACCGCCCCTACCGGGGCTACGCGGGCTGGGGAGCGGGGCAGCTTGAAGCCGAAATCAACGACGGCGCATGGGCCGTCCTTGCCGGAGAAGAAGCTCTGGTGTTCTCCAAAAACCCGAAACAACTGTGGCCGCAGATGATGAAAAAGCTGGGCGGCCCACTGGCCATCTATGCCACCATGCCGCCCGACATCAGCATGAACTGACGTGTGCCACGTCGGGCGTAATGCCCCTAAGCGGTGTGGGGTAAACGGGGAACCATGGGGAATGCCGCTCTGGTATCGGTTACCCGGAAAGATGGTTGGGGTACCCCTGCACGGGTAGCCCCCCTCTCCCCTTCTTCGTCATTCCCGCGAAAGCGGGAATCCAGCTCCAGGCCATCACGAGGCACCGGGTATGAAAGCCAGACACTGCCCTCCCCACATAACAGGACACTGAAACAGCACCCGGCGTGACCCTCTCTGGATTCCCGCTTTCGCGGGAATGACAACCAGAGGACGGGAATGACAACCAGAGGGCGGGTGTGAAGGCCCCTACTTACGAATCTTTAGCAGGACCAGCAGGCGGTCCAGGGTTTTTTTGGAGATGCCCAGTTGTTTTGCCGCCTTGCCGGTTTCGCCGGAGCTTGCGGTCAGGGCCGACAGGACAATCTGACGGCGGTGGGCGTGCAACTGGTCCCGGTAACTGCCGGTGCCGAGCAACTCTCCCCCTTGCGGCTGCCCCTCGGAGACGATGCCCCGAGCGGCGATGCTCAGGTCAGTCGTCTCGACCTGCTCTTCCACGCCGGTGGACACGGCCCGCTCCATGATATTGGCCAACTCCCGCACATTTCCCGGCCACGGATAGGTGGCCAGGGCTGTCAGGGCCTCTTTGCTGACACCGGTGAGCTTTAGCCCCACCTCACGGTTGGATTTTTCCACAAAATAGCTGGCCAGTTCCGGGATGTCTTCCGGCCGCTCCCGCAACGGTGGCAGGCTGATTACGGCCCCCAGCTTTTTGTTCAGCTTGCTGTCAAAATTGCCCGCCTTGACCGCTTCGGCCAGATCCACGGTGGTGGTGGCGATCACCCGCACGTCGGTGGGAATCATACCGCCGCCGGGGCCGGTAAAGCCGTGTTTTTCAATCAGGATGAGCAGCTTTTCCTGGGCCACACTGCTCATCTTGCCCACTTCGTCCAGAAACAGCACGCCGCCCACGGCAAGCTCTACCTTGCCTTTGCGCTCCAGGCTGCCGAACAGTTCCACGTCAAGCTGGTCGGCGGTAAGAGAACCGCAGCGGATGGTGACAAACGGGCCGCCCACCCGTTCCGACTCCCGATGGATCAGGCGCGCCGCCACCTCCTTGCCGGTGCCGCTCTCGCCGACCACCAGCACCGGATCGTCGTTGCCAGCCGCCTTCAGCATCTGTTCGTAGGCCTTGGCCATGCCGGCGCTTTTGCCCAGCACAAAGTGGTAACGGGCGTTTAATTCTTCGGTCAGAAAGCGGTTCTGGTTTTCCAGCTTGCTGCGCTCCAGCGCCCGCTCCACCACCAGTTCCAGGTGGGTGGGGTCAAACGGTTTGGTGATAAAGTCCAATGCGCCCGCCTTCATGGCCTCGACCGCGCGCTCCACGGTGGCAAAGGCGGAGATGACCACCACGGGGATATCGATCCGATCTTCCTGCAAGGTTTTCAGCACTTGCAGACCGTCCACTCTGGGCATCTGCAAATCCAGAATCATGAGTTCGGGCCGGTCGCTTGCGACCATGTTCAGGGCCTCTTCCCCGTCTTTTGCCTCCAAGGTGAGGTGCCCTGCGGCGGTGAGCCGCAAAGAGAGCAGTTCGATGTTCTGGGGGTTGTCGTCCACGAGCAGGATTTTGGCCATGTTCCGTCCTTACAAAAAAAGAAAATACAACCCGGTCAGTTCATCAACATTACACCCGGTCCGGGCGGCGGGGTTTCCGGCAGCCGAACCACAAAGGTGGCGCCGCCCCCGTCGGTTTCCTCCACCCACATGCGGCCTCCGTGTAATTCTACAAGTTTCCGCGTAATGGACAAACCCAGCCCGGAGCCCCCCACCCGTTCCCCCGCCGATAACTGGGTAAATTCCTCAAAAATGCCTTCCCGATCCGCTTCCGGCACACCGGCGCCGGTATCGCTCACGCGCAACTCCAGATGGTCGTTCACGGTGGCGCACCGTAAGGTGATACGGCCCTTATCGGGGGAAAACTTGATGGCGTTGGACATTAGGTTATACAGCACCTGCTTGAATTTGCTGCGATCGACCAGATATTGCCGGGTCAGATCCAGGTCGGCGGTTTCGATATCCACCGAAAGGGTTTTGGAGCCCAGTTGTGGCTCGGTGATGGTGACAATCTCTTCCATGTGCTGGACCGCATCCAACGGCTCTGCGCGCAGTTGCACGGTACCGGCCTCGATTTTGGACAGATCCAGAATGCCGCTGCTCATCTCCAGAATGTGGCGGCCGCCGGTGACGATGTTGTTCACGTATTTGAGCTGTTTTTCGGTCAACTCGCCCAGCAGGCCGTCGCGCAGGGCTTCGGAGAAGCCGACCACCGAGTTGAGCGGGGTGCGTAGTTCGTGGGCCAGGTTGGCCATGAATTTACTTTTGCGCTCCGTCGACTCCACCAGTTCCCGGTTGGTGGCCTCCAGCGCGGCGCTTTGCTCCTGAAGCTGCAAGGTACGCTCGTTCACGCGCTCCTCCAGGTGGGCGTTCAGGTCGCCCAGTTCGCGGTTGGCCTGGGCCAGCCCCTCCTGGGTTTTCTTGATTTCGGCATCCCGTTCCGACAGGGCGTCGATCATCCGGTTGAAGGCCCACCCCAGCAGGGAAACTTCATCCCGGCCTTTTACCTCCACCTTGGCGGTCAAATCGCCCCGGCCCACCTGGGCGGCCACCTGGGCCATAAGGTGCAGGGGCCGGGTCAATACGCGCACCAACAGGCCCGAGCCGAGGATACCCGCCACAATCATCAGCAGGGTCACCATGGTCACCTTGCCCGACACCTCGCTCATGCCCTGCTCGATATCGGCGCTGGACAGGCCGATGTGCACCTTGCCCCGGAACACCTGACGTTCCTCCCGGGCCACCTCCAGCCGCTCATCCGACGAAAAACCCTGATCGAGGAATTCAATCAGAAAGCTCTCCTCCTGATCGGCCACCACAAACTCGGTGGTGGATACCGGAGCCGACAACAGCAGTACCCCCTCCCGTTCGCCCCGAAGCGAGTCCACGGTTTCGACATTGTCTGTGGGCAGGTCGGTCAGTATGTCACCCAGTTCGATCTGGCTGCCGCGCAAGCGCCGGGCAAGCTCTTTGCCTTCGGCATCGGTCACCACGGCAAACAGGGCGTCCGGCTCGGCCATGACCCCTTCCAGCAGACGAATCAGGGTGACGGTGTCTTCCGTGTATACGCCGTAGGCCGAGTTGAACGCCAGGGAGCGGGCCAGCACCAGCCCCCGCTCGGAAAGCTGCTCGGTGAGCAGGGTGCGCGCGCCTTTCAGCGAGTAGTAGCCACTGACCAGACTCACCACCACCACCACCAGCGCAAGCGCCCCCATGGCCTTACCGGCAATGCCCCGGTAAAACGGGACGCTGGAATGGGTAGATCCCGGCATGTTATTCCACCTCAATCGAGGCAAACTGGACGATCATGGGCGGCACGTTGATGCCTAAGGTTCGGGCCGTTTTCAGGTTGACGGCCAGGTTGGCCATGTCCGGATAAAACGTCCGATCCGGCGGCAACGCTTCGTCTCCCAGAATATATCCCGCCAGCCTTGCCGCCTGCCGCCCCACGTCGACCGGGTCGGGAGTGATGGACAGCAGGGCACCCGCGCGTACCATCGATGAGGAGTCGGCCACCAGCGCCACCCGGTGCTCAAACGACAGGGTGAGTATGAAACGGTAGGCATCCAGGCTGGTCAGGGTGCCGGGAACGATCCACAGGGCGTCGCTTTGCATCACCAACCGGCGGGCAATGCGGGGCAGGTCGCGGTCGTCCGTTACCTCCATGGGCAGCAGGGTGGTTTCAAACCCGGACAGGCCCGCCGCCGCCTGGCGCACCATTTCGCCGTTATCCGGGCCGTGCAGCACCCCCACGTGGCGGATGCCCGGGCTGATGAGTTGCAGGGTGGCCAGCATGTCCTCCACCGGCACAAACATGGAGATACCGATGGTGTTTGGCGTGAGTTCAAGCCGTTCCGGGCGCACCACCATGGTGTGGATGATGGGCGTATCCGGGTAATGGCGGGTGGCGTAGCGGGTGGCGGCGGCGCCCACGGTGAGTACCACGTCCGGGCGCTCGGGCAGTTCGGCTGCGGAAAGCCTATCGCCGTCGGCAATATCGGCCATGCTGATCACCGTTACCTGTTCCCCCCGGTCGGCCCGGAAGGAGCCGGAAATGCCCTCGGTGGTGCGGTTATACAGGGCCAGATCGGCGCTGTTTAATACCAGAATCTGTTCGGCTTGGGCGGGCGTCCCGAACGGGCAGAAAAACAGCAGGGCGGCAAGCGTGAAAACCCGGCTGCCCCGCATCACAGGTCGGTATCCCCTTTCCCTGCCCCTTTTGCCCCGGAAACGTATCGGCGTGCATGCTCCACCAGATTGGACGGTCCCGGATTGTCGAGGGACAGGAAGATCTTGTAGCAATGCAAGGCGTCCTGATGGCGGCTCAGGCGCTCCAGGGTGTATCCCCAGTTGAACCAGCCCACTGCGGAGTCCGGATCATTTTTGGTGCCCTGCTCGTAGCGGGTGGCGGCTTCCTCCAGCCGGTCCAGGCGGGAAAGCACGTTGCCCCAGTTGATAAATACATCGGCGCGGGACGGATCGGCTCCGGCGGCGGCGGCGTATTTTTTTTCTGCCTCTTCAAAGCTGGCCAGCTTTTCCAGGGCGTTGCCCCAGTTGTGCAGCAGGCTTGCATCCGTATGCCCGGTCCCGCTGCCGTAGGCGGTTTCAAAGTGCTCCAGCGCTTCATCGTAACGGCCCAGTTGCAACAGGGAATAGCCCATGTTGTTGTGCAGATTGGGGGCGTCCGGCACATCAAGGAGCACTTCTTCATAAATGGTCAGGGCGTTTTCGTATGCGCCCTGACGCATCTCCAGGGCCGCCGTGTCGAGCTTGTCTTCCACCGGGGACGTGCAGGCGGCAAGCAACAACAGCAACCCGCCCGTTCCCCACCTGACTGTGTGCGTAAATAAACTCATGCGCGTCAAACCGAAATGATGGCGTGGCGCTTGACGCCGTCCAGCAGGCGGCGGGCAGGCAGGCCGTCCAGTTCGGTTAAATCGATCAGCAGGGAAATGCCCACCACCTCGCCGCCCAGTTTGTGGATCAATTCGACGGTGGCGCCAAGGGTGCCGCCGGTGGCCAGCAGATCGTCCACAATCAAGACCTTTTCTCCCGGTTCGATCGCATCCTGATGGATGCACAGGGTGTCGGTGCCGTATTCCAGTTCATAGGTGGCCTGATGGGTGGCGGACGGCAGTTTTCCCGGCTTTCGCACCGGCACGAACCCGGCGGCAAGCTCCATGGCGACGGGAGCGCCCAGAATGAACCCGCGCGCCTCGGTGCCCACCACCCGGGTGATGTTTGCGTCGCGAAACGGGTCGGACATCTGCTTGATCGCTTCCTTCAGTGCCTCCGGCACCTTAAGCAGGGTGGTGATGTCAAAAAAATTGATGCCGGGTTTGGGGAATTCCGGCACTTCCCGGATATAGCTTCTCAGGTCCATGAAACTCACACGCACTTGCACAGGCCCATATCAGGTGCCTGTTGTATTAAAAAAATTCGCGGGCCGTCAGAGTCTGTTCGGCCACCAGCGCCCTCAATTTGGACAATGCCGCCGCTTCAATCTGGCGCACCCGCTCACGGGTGAGCCCGAATATTTTACCAATCTGCTCCAGGGTTTTGGGCTCTTCACCCTCCAGCCCGAAACGGTAGACAATCACCCGGCGCTCCTTTTCCCGCAGGATACCAAGCCACTGGAGAATACGCTCCCGCTGGATAATGCCCTCGGCGTTTTTGGACGGGGGGGCGATGCGGGTATCCTCGATCATATCGCCCAGCAAAGTGTCTTCCTGATCGCCCACCGGGCTGTCCAGGGAATAGGTGGTTTGCAGCACGCCCTGGATTTTCTCCACCTCTTTGACGGTCTTGTCCAGCTCTTTGGCGATCTGCTCCACGGACGGATCTTCGCCGGTTGCCTGAAGCAACCGATCTACGGCGCGGAAGTACTTGTTGACCCGCTCGACCACATGTACCGGCAGGCGCACCACCTTGGACTGGTTGATGATGGCCCGTTCGATCGACTGGCGAATCCACCAGGAGGCGTAAGTGGAGAGCTTGAACCCTTTGGTGTAGTCGAACTTCTCCACCGCCCGCATGAGGCCCAGGTTGCCCTCTTCGATGATGTCGGAAAACGGCAGGCCGCGCCCCACGTAGCGTTTGCCGATGGACACCACCAGCCGCAGGTTGGATTCGATCATGCGGTGGCGGGCTTCGTCGTCGCCTTCCTGAATCAGGCGGCCCAGTTCCTGCTCCTGTTCAAAGGTCAGCAGCTGGGAGCGGCGAATGTCCCGCAGGTAGCTACGCACCACGTCGGAACTGGCCGGACGGTTCTTATCCTCATCGGCATGGGCCTGTTTGTCTTCCCGGTCTGCAAGCGCTTTCAGGAGGTCAAGTTCAGCGGGCAAAAGCTTCTCCTCACAAATAATTGATGGATAGTATACCCGACTTATCGGTCGCTACCCTACCGTTCACGACCAGCCAGTACGGCAAAAATGCCCACCGCCGCCGCCACCGACACGTTCAGGGAGGGGGTTTTTCCCTTTAGCGGGATGTGCACCAGAGCGTCGCACCCCTTTTCCACCAACGGGCGGATCCCCTTGCCTTCGGCCCCCAGCACCAGCGCCACCGGGCCGGAAAAGTCGGCCCCGTTCAGGGCTTGCTTGCCGTCCGCCGTCATACCGTACACCCAGAACCCCGCTTTTTTGAGGGTTTCCAGCGTACGCGCCACGTTCTCGACCCGGCAGACCGGCAGGTGCATCAACGCCCCCGCCGCCGCCTTGGCCACCGTAGCGGTAACGGATGCGGCCCGGCGTTTGGGAATGATGATGCCGTGCCCCCCGGCGGCTTCCAGCGTGCGCACCACCGCGCCCAGGTTGCGGGGGTCTTCCACTCCGTCCAGCACCAGCACCAGCCCTGGCGGGTTGGCCGCCGCCCGCGTGAGTACGTCGTCCAGTTCTGCGTAGGCAAACGGCGCCACCCCCGCCACCACCCCCTGATGCTTGTCGGTACCGGCCAGATCGTTCAGGCGACCGCGCTCGGAGAAATCGAACGGAATTTTTGCGGCGCGGGCAAGGGTCACCATCTCCTGCACGGCAGGGGCGCGGGAGCCTTCCAGAACGTGCAGGCGGGAAACCCGCTCCGGGGCACCTTCCAGCAACTCCATCACCGCGCGAATACCGTAGACGATATCCGGTTTTTCCTGCGGGGCAGCGGATGGCTCACCGGAAACTTCTTCCCGTCTACCGGGAGCCTTTTCCCGCTTGCGGGGTCCGGGCCGGGGGTGTCGGCGTTTGCCGGTCAATTGGACTCCTCCCGGCCGGTATCCCCCTCGTGCCGGGACGCCTTTTTGCCTTGGTGATGCACCAGGTAAAAGCCCCCGGCAAGCAGCACCACGAAGGCGAGCGACAGGATGTTGAAATAGGTTTCGATGAAGTCGCGGATCGCTTCCCCGAACACCATGATGAGCCCGCCCACCAGAAAGAAGCGCGCGCCACGGGAAACAAAGGAGACCACCACAAACTTGAAAAAATTGATCCAGAACACCCCGGCGGCGATGGTGAATATTTTGTACGGCACCGGGGTAAAGCCCGCGATACCGATGGCCCACGCCTCGTATTTTTCAAAATAGCTGTGGATGCGGGCGATTTTTTCGTGGGCCACAAACCGCTCCAGCACCGGTTTGCCGCCGTAGCGGCCGATGCCGTAACCGCCCATCCCCCCCGCCACACTGCCCACGGTGCAGACCAGGGCAAACCACAGGGCCTGATCGGGGGCGCCCAGCCCCATGGCGATCAACAGCACGTCTACGGGAATCGGAAAAAACGACGCCTCGGCCACCGCCAGAATAAACAGGGCGTGCACGCCGTAGGGCGACTCGGCCCAACCAATCATCCAGTCGTACAGTCCGTGCATGATTCAGCTTTCCCAGCCGTGGCGGCCGATGAGCGGCACGAACATGCACTGCATGAGCGATTCCCGCACCAGCTCGCCGTTTTTTGTGTAGCGGATCAGCGTCTGCATATGCAGGTCCCCTTCCGGGATCACCAGCCGCCCGCCGGGTTTAAGCTGCTGCGCCAGCGGTGACGGGGTCGCAGGCGCCCCGGCGGTCACCAGTATGGCATTAAAGAGTGCGTGCTCCGGTGCCCCCAGGGTGCCGTCGCCGATCAGGGTGGTCACATTTTCATACCCCATTTCAGCCAGCGTTTGCGCTGCGTTTTCAGACAGGGCTTCAATGCGTTCCACGGTCACCACCTCCCCGGCCAGTTCCGCAAGGATGGCGGTTTGATAGCCGGAGCCGGTGCCGATCTCCAGCACCCGGCATTTTGGGGTGAGCGACAGGGCCGCTGTCATGGCCGCCACCATATACGGCTGGGAGATGGTCTGCCCGTGGCCGATAGCCAGCGGACCGTCGAAATAGGCCAGCCCCTGTGCCTCCGCGGGCACAAACAGGTGACGCGCCACCTTGTCCATGGCGGCAAGCACCGCTTCGTCGTCGATGCCTTTTTGGCGCAGGGATTTTACCAGTTGGTGCCGCGCTTCCTCATATTCTGCTTCGGAGGTATTACGGGCGTGTGCCGCAGCGTTCATTTCATGCCCAGTTTCCACGACGACAGCTTTGCCAGCGATTCGTGGTGGGTCAGGTCCAGGTGCACCGGGGTGACCGAAATATAGCCGTCGCACACGGCGGCGTGGTCGGAGTTCGGGTTGCCCTCCCATTCCAGGTCGGTGCCGCCCACCCAGTAATATTTGCGCCCTCTGGGGTCGGTGTTTTCGACCACCTGCTCCTTGGTAAACCGGCGCTTGCCCTGTACCGTCCAGCGCACGCCTTTTATCTGCTCCGGGGTCAGGTCGGGCACGTTGACGTTTAACAGGGTGTCCGGGGGCAGCAGTTCCCCCTTTTGCGTGCGTGCAAGCAACTGCTCCACCAGGGTGGCGGCAAACTGTGCGGCCGCGGCGTAGCCTACGGGATTCCAGCATACTTGGGAGATGGCCACCGACGGGAAGCCCAGCAGGGTGCCCTCCATGGCGGCGGAGACGGTGCCGGAATAGGTCACGTCGTCGCCCAGGTTGGCGCCCCGGTTGATGCCGGACACGACGATGTCGGGCGGCTCTTGCATCAGGTGATGAATGCCCATGCACACGCAGTCGGTGGGGGTGCCGCTGACCGCATAGCGGCGGGTACCCTGCTCGTAAATGCGTAACGGCTTGTGCAGGGTCAGGGAGTGGCTGGCGGCGCTCTGTTCGCGCTCCGGGGCCACCACGGTGACCTCGCCCACGGCGGCCAGCGCGTCAGCCAGGGCAGCAATCCCTTCGGAGGCGATGCCGTCGTCGTTGGAGATCAAAATTCGTTTCATGTGGCGTCTTTACCGGACATAAACCAACGGGATATAAAAAAAAGCCGGGGCCCGCAGGGTATGCGGACCCCGGCATTTTAAAGAGACCCTTGTGAGACCTCAAAACTGGTCGGGGCGACTGGATTTGAACCAGCGACCACACCCACCCCAAGGGTGTACGCTACCGGACTGCGCCACGCCCCGATTCGTCCCGGGCGTGTGCCCGAAGTGAATCGGTATTTTCCATTATGTCGAGCAGTTCCCGCAACCCTTTCCGGGCCTTACTGGTCTGATCGCCCGGTTTTTTTTCTTCTCCGACGGCGCTTTCCTTGAGGGGCGCGGCCGATTTTTCTTCCGGTAGCGCCTTATGGTGCTCGGTAAGCGCTTCGTTCAGCCGTTTGCGCGCGCCGGAAATAGTGTACCCCTGTTCGTACAACATGCGCCGGATCACGAACACCATTTCCACGTCTTCGCGCCGGTAGACGCGCTGGCCACCCACCCCTTTTCTTGGACGCAACTGGGAAAACTCGCTCTCCCAGTAACGCAATACGGAAGTGGCAACGTTTACGGCGGAAGCCACTTCACCAATTTTGAAGAATAGTTTTTCCGGGGAAATATCCACGATTTCTTCCGGGGAACCTTCCGGTCGGGAGCCGCCCTGGCTACGCCTTGTTCTTGAGAACAAGGTCCTTGAACACCGGGCTGGCGCGGAAGGTCACCACCTTGCGGGGGGTAATGCCGATCTCTTCGCCGGTTTTAGGATTGCGCCCCTTGCGCTCGGCTTTTGAACGCAGGGTAAAGTTGCCGAAGCCGGCGATCTTCACGTCGCTGCCCTGGGAGAGAGATTCCTTGACCTCATCAAGGATCAACTCGACGATGGCTGCGGCTTCCCGTTTGGGAACCCCATGCCGCTCGTACAGAAGATTGGCGATGTCCGCTTTCCTCATCTTCTTAGCGTAAACCCAGTTAAAAGACGGACGGTGGTTTCCCCAACACCGTATTTTTACCTACAAACTCTGTTTTGAAGTCGTCAGAATACGAACGGGATCACATAAAGTCAAACAAAATTCACGGGTTAACGATTTTTTTTTGGATATTTACGGAACCGGTTGCCGCTTGTGGCAGTTCCCCATCGTGAACCGATACGATCACGGGGCGAAACGATGCCCGATGCTCATAAAACGGGCGAAATACCCACAAAACCAGAAAAGCTGCACACAAAAACAGCAGTGCAAGCCCCGCAGAGGCTAGCTCCGCCGTGTTGCCCGCCGCCGTACCGCCTCCCAGACGATGACCCAGCACGGCCCCCACCGCCATCATCAATAACGGCCAGCCGTACACCAGCGCCAGGGCCATCCATACCCCTCGTCCCGGCACGTGAACGGTTACGGATTGTCCCTGTTTGACTCCCAGCGGGTCTTTGGCTGTCAGGGTACGATCGGCACCGTCCCCTGGATGACACAGGGAACCCTGGGCACAGCCGTCACAGGAGGCCGTGGCCGCAAGCCGCACCGTGGCCTCCCCATCCGCCGCCGTCTGGACGATACCGGTCTCTTGCATGGGTTCCTCTGTTTACGTTCCCGGCAAAAAGGGGGGCCGGAAGTTATCCGGCTGCGTCGGCGTTTTTATTCCCTTCCCTGGTCGTGCGGGACAGGTGATATTCAAGCGCGTCCACCAGCGCCTGATAGCTGGCCTCAATGATATTGGTGGACACCCCCACCGTGCCCCAGGTGCCGTGGGCATCGCCGGACTCCACCAGCACCCGCACCCGGCTGGCGGTGCCGTGGGTGCCGGTGAGCACCCGCACCTTGTAGTCCAGCAGCCGAAAGCCGTTGATCTCCGGGTAAAACTCGGACAGGGCTTTTCTAAGGCCCAGATCCAGGGCGTTGACCGGGCCGTCTCCCATGGCGACCTCGTGCCGCTCCTCCCCGCCCACGCGGATGTTGACGATGGCCTCCGAGGTCGAGTCCTCATCCGGCCCGCGGCGACCGGAGATCACCCGAAAACCGGCCAGGTCAAAAAACGCCGTATGGGTGCCCATGGCCTTGTGGATCAGCAACTCAAACGACGCTTCGGCCCCTTCGTACTGATAGCCGCTGGCCTCCAGCTCTTTCAGGTCGGCCAGAATTTTGGCCGAAAGATCGCTGCGGTCCGTCAGATCGATGCCGTATTCCCGCGCCTTCACCTGCACGTTGGCGCGCCCGGAGTAGTCCGAGATCAGCACCCGGCGGGCATTGCCGATGACTTCCGGTTCCACATGCTCGTAGGTGGCCGGGTTTTTCTCCACCGCCGAAACGTGGATGCCACCCTTGTGGGCAAACGCCGACTCCCCCACATACGGCATGTGCTTGTTGTGGGGCAGGTTGGCCAGTTCAAACAGCCCGCCGGAGGTTTCCCGCAGGTTTTTGAGATGGCCGTCCGGCAGGGTGGAGATGCCCATTTTGAGGTGCAGGTTGGCGATCACCGTAATCAAATTGGCGTTGCCGCAGCGCTCGCCGTAGCCGTTGATGGTGCCCTGTACCTGCACGGCCCCCGCGCGCACCGCAGCCAGGGCGTTGGCCACGGCCATTTCGCTGTCGTTATGGGTATGGATGCCCAAAGGCGTCTGGATACGCTTTGCCACCGCGTCCATGATTTCGGAAATTTCCCACGGCATGGTGCCGCCGTTGGTGTCGCACAGCACCAGGGTATCGGCGCCGCCCTCTGCCGCCGCTTCCAGGGTGGACAGGGCGTATTCGGCATCGGCCTTGTAGCCGTCAAAAAAATGCTCCGCATCGTAAAACACCAGGTCCCGGTGGGACTTCAGGTAGGCCAGGGTGTCCCGGATCAGCTCCAGATTGCGTTCCAGCTTGATGCCCAGCGCTTCGGTGACGTGAAAGTCCCAGCTTTTGCCGAAGATGGTGAGCACTTCCGCGCCCGAGGCCAGCAGCCCCGCCAGGTTCTTGTCGTCTTCCACCGCCACGCTGGCCTTGTGGGTACTGCCGAATGCGGACACCCGGGTGCGCTTCAGCTCCAACGCCTGCACCTGCTCGAAGAACTGCATCTCCTTGGGGTTGGAGGAAGGCCAGCCGCCCTCCACATAGTGGACCCCCAACGCATCCAGATAGCGCACCACGCTCAGCTTGTCGGCCACGGAGAACGACACATCCTCCGCCTGGGCGCCGTCCCGCAGGGTGGTGTCGTAAATCTGGACTTTTGTTTTTCCGCTCATTTTTGTCCTTTGCCCGGTGCGCCCAGCTCAAACGCCTTGTGCAGGGTACGCACGGCCAGTTCCGTATAGCGCTCGTCGATCACGCAGGAGATTTTTATTTCGGAGGTGGAGATCATCTTGATGTTGATTTCCTCTGCCGCCAGGGTCGCAAACATCTGTGCCGCCACCCCCGTGTGGGAGCGCATCCCCACGCCCACGGCGCTGATCTTGGCGATCTCTGCCTCCACCTCCACGTTCAGGGGCTTGCCGTCCACGTCGATCTTCTTCATGACCTTGTTCACCTGCGCCAGATCGCTTCTGGGCACGGTGAAGGAGATATCGGTGGCCCCCTTGTGGCTGACATTCTGAATGATCATGTCGATCGTGACCCCCGCCTTTGCGATGGCTTCAAAAATACCGGAGGCCACGCCGGGGCGGTCGGGCACCTTCTCCAGGGTAATTTTTGACTGGTTACGGTCATAGGTTACACCGGACACGGCAACCTGCTCCATCTCAGCATCCTCCTTCGTCACCAACGTACCCGGAAGGTCGTTGAAACTGCTTAATACCTGTATGGGAACCCCGTGGCGCATGGCAAACAGCACGGATCGGGTTTGCAACACCCTGGCCCCCAGACTGGCTAACTCCAGCATCTCTTCAAACGAGATTTTATCCAGCTTTCTGGCGTCCGAAACAATACGCGGATCGGCGGTATAGATGCCGTCCACATCCGTATAAATATCGCACCGGTCGGCGGACAGGGCCGCAGCCACCGCCACCGCCGTCAGGTCGGTACCGCCCCGCCCCAGGGTGGTCACGTCCGACTCGGGGCTGATGCCCTGAAAGCCCGCGATCACCGGCACGGTTTTTTCGGCAATCGCCTCTTGTATCCGACCTGCATTGATCCGGGTAATGCGCGCACGGGTGTGGGCGGCATCGGTTTCGATGCCCACCTGCCTGCCGGTAAACGCCTTGGCGGGCACCCCTTCCGCCTCCAGCGCCATGGCCAAGAGCGCCACCGTGACCCGTTCGCCGGAAGACAGCAGCATGTCCATCTCGCGGGAGTTGGGGTGGGGGTTCAACTCGTGGGCCATGTCCGTCAGCTTGTCGGTTTCGCCACTCATGGCCGAGGTGACCACGACGATGTCGTCCCCGTTTTTTTTGGCATGGCCCACCCGGCGGGCGACGTTACGGATCCGCTCCAGATCGCCCACCGAGGTACCGCCGTATTTTTGTACGATCAACACGGTACCGTGGTCCCCTCCAGAGCGCTTCTCCAGGCGTGCACGTCCCGCACCGGGCGGGAGGCCACCCCCGCTTCGCTAAACGTGCCCGGCGCGCCGGAGTCGGAAAGCAGATACGGCACCGGGGCGGGCAGGTGCCTGCCGCTGGCGGACGAGGTGGCGTGGTCGCAGGTGACCACCAGACGCACGTGGTCCATGGCCGCAAGCGGTTGTACCAGTTCTGTGTCGATACGTTCGATCATCTGTTTCTTCTCGTTCGGCGCCCGCCTGTGGGCCGCCATATCCGGCCCCTCCACATGCACCACCACGCCGTTGTGGCGGGTCAGCGCCATTTTGGCCGCATAAAACTTGGCGGTCAGGTCCGTATCGGTCTCCCCGGTGGCGCCGTCCACTTTGGGGGTTTCCATCCCAAAAATCCGGCCGATGCCCCGTACCAGGTCCACACCGGCAATCATGGCCCCGAACGGCACCGTTTGCGGCAGCAAGGCGGAGCCGTTCCCCCACGGCCATAAAAACAGCCCGTCCGTAAGCGTCGCTTGCAGCAAACCGGGCAACTCGCCCGCCAGTGCCACGGGCAGTCCCACCATCCCGTGGGGCGCTGGCGTGGCCACATCCGCGATCTGCCGGGTCAGCATGATATGCCGTCCGGCGCTGTCGGGATAGAATAAAACACCGTTTTGCAGCAGGTGCGCCTGCGCCGCTGTGGCCACCCGCACCGATTCCGGCCCGTGCACCACCTCTTGCAGCACCGTGTCCGGCGCATCCACCGGCCCGGAAAGGCGCACGGTGGTGACCCGCAGAGCGGTCATACCGTCAGGTACAAGTTGTCCCCGTCCGGCGGCTTCCACGGCGGCCCGGCCAAACGGCACGGGGCGAGCACCCATGATGCTCAAAATGCCGGTTTCACTGCCCGGCAAAAACCCCGGCGGGGTGGGTTGCACCCGGCCTACCGTGCCGAGCATGGCCAGACGGTCCAGGTTGGGGGTATGCGCCGCAGCCAGTGGTGTGTGTGCACCGGCCAGTGCCGACAGCCCGTCGGCCAGGCCGTCCAGGATCAGCAGAACCGTTTTCACTGCCGTCTCCTTAAAGGCCGAGGCTTTTTAATACCGCAGGCAGGGTGGCGTCTACGGTAGCGGGGGCCGAAATGACTTTCAGCGCCACGTCCGGATCTTTGAGGCCGTGACCGGTGAGGGTGCATACCACCTGATCGCCCGGAAGGAAAATCCCTCTTTTGTTGGCCTTGATCAGTCCCGCCACCGAGGCGGCGGAAGCCGGTTCGCAGAACACCCCCTCCAGCGAGGCGATCATCTTGTACGCCTCCAGAATCTCCTCGTCGGAGACCATGTCGATCTTGCCGCCGGAGTCCCGTGCGGCAGCCACCGCCCCTTTCCAGCTGGCCGGGTTGCCGATGCGGATGGCGGTGGCGATGGTGGACGGCTTTTCGACGATTTCGCCCCGCACGATGGGGGCCGCCCCTTCCGCCTGCCAGCCCATCATTTTGGGCAGGGAACGGCTTTTTCCGGCCTCATTGTATTCCTTGTACCCTTTCCAGTAGGCGGTGATGTTGCCCGCGTTGCCCACCGGCAAAAAGTGATATTTGGGGGCGCGGCCAAGCTGATCCACCACCTCGAAGGCGGCGGTTTTCTGCCCTTCGATGCGGAACGGGTTGATGGAGTTGACCAGGGTGATCGGGAACCCGGCGGAGATTTCCGTGACGATCTGCAACGCCTGATCGAAATTGCCCCTCACCTGTAGCACCTGTGCGCCGTAGGCCATGGCCTGGGCCAGCTTGCCCATGGCGATCTTGCCGTCCGGGATGAGCACGAACACCTCGATTCCGGCGGACGCCCCGTATGCGGCGGCAGCGGCGGAGGTATTGCCGGTGGAGGCGCAGATGATCGATTTGGCCCCCTGCTCACAGGCCTTCGACACCGCCATGGTCATGCCCCGGTCCTTGAACGAACCGGTGGGGTTGGCGCCGTCGTACTTGAGATAGATCTCAATGTCCGGATTGATCGCCATGTTCAGACGCCGGGTGGGGATCAGCGGCGTGTTCCCCTCCTGGAGTGTGATCACCGGCGTTTTGTCGGTGACCGGCAGATATTGTTTGTATTCGCGGATCAGGCCGCGCCAGACCTTGGGCATCAAACGGTCTCCTGAGCATTAAATTCAATCATCGTCCGACTCCACCCGGATCAGCGTGGCCGGGGCGGCGGTGCAGTCCAGCCCTGCGATTTCGGCCAGCGCCTTCTGCACGTCGGCCTCTCTGGCCCGGTGGGTCATGATCACCAGACTCACGTCCTGCCCCTTGCCCCGGTCGTTCTGAATCACCCGGGCGATGCTGATACCGTGGGTGCCGAACACGCCGGAGATGATGGCCAGCACGCCCGGTTCGTCCACCACTTTCAGGTGCAGGTAATACAGGGAGCTGACCTCTGCCATGGGGCGGATCACCAGCGGTTTTCGGTTTTTCTGCTGGAACGCCAGCGGCGGCACCAGCGTCGGTTCGCCCGTGTGGATTCCCCGTGCAATCTCCACAATATCGCCCACCACGGCGCTGGCGGTGGGGTTCGCTCCCGCCCCCTGCCCGTAAAACAGGGTCTCCCCCACCCGGTCGCCGGTCACGGCCACGGCGTTGAACACGCCGTCTACCTGGGCAATCAACCGGGAGACCGGCACCATGGTGGGGTGCACCCGCGCCTCGATCTGCCCGTCCACTTCCTTGGCGATGGCCAGCAGCTTGACCTTGCAGCCGAACGCTTTGGCGTAATCCAGATCGGTGGGGGTGATGCGGGTGATGCCTTCGGTGTACACGTCTTCCAGTTTCACCTTGCCGCCGAACGCCATGGCGATGAGGATGGCCAGCTTGTGGGCGGTGTCGTTGCCCTCCACGTCGTAGGTGGGGTCGGCCTCGGCATATCCCAGCTTCTGGGCGTCTGCCAGCACGTCGTCAAACGCCGCGCCCTTGTCGCTCATTTCGGTCAAAATGTAGTTGGCGGTGCCG
>CBDUXI010000037.1:0-24802 GCA_965371175.1 uncultured bacterium | reverse complement strand
CTGCGTCACCTGCGTCACCTGCGTCACCTGCGTCACCTGCGTCACCTGCGTCACCTGCGTCACCGGCACCATCAACTCATCACCCGGAACAATCCGGTGGGGACTGGCCAGATGATGATTGACTTTCCACAGCACCTCCCACCTGTCGGCGCGGCCCAGATAGGTGGCGGCGAGGCGGCCCAGGGTATCGCCCTCCTGCACCGTATGGCGCACAAAAATAGCCGGTGCGTCACTGGCCACGGGCAGCGCCAGTACCTGACCTGCGTGGATCACGTCCGGATTTTCAATGTCGTTGACGGCCCACACGGCATGCCACAGGGCGGCATCGCCCAGATGACGGGCGGCAATGGCACCCAGGGTGTCGCCCTCTCTGACCACGTAGCGGAGGGTGCTTGCGCCATCACGGCTTTCCGGGGCGATGGGGGCCATGACAGTAAAGGCGACCGTCTCCTGCCGGGGGGCAACCGGTACCCGCAGCACCTGCCCCACGATAATGAGATCCGGGTCCGCCAGTTCGGTATTGGCGTGCCATACTTCCTGCCAGCGGGCGGCGCTCCCCAGATAATCTGCGGCGATCGTGCCCAGGGTTTCGCCGGACGCCACCCGGTGGCGGACGGCGGCGGGGGGGGAGATCGAGGGGGGAGAATCCGCAACCTCTGCACCGTCCGGTGCCACACTTATGTAGGCGCGGCCCAGCAGGGCTTCGTTGTTGTCGGGCTGTAGCGCAAGCACCGCGTCGTAGTGCGTACGGGCCGCCGGGTAATTTTCGAGCCAGCGGTATACCGCCGCCACCCGCAGGTGCAGCACGGTATTGTCGGGCAGGGTGATCAACGCCGCTTCGTACAGGTCGACAGCCCGCTCAAACTGGGACAGACCTTCGTACACCCGGCCCAGTTCGAGCACCGCGCCCACGTTTTCCGGATTGTCGGTGAGTATCCGGCGGTTTTTGGATGGGGCCAGCCGTTGCGGTATCGGGTCGGAAACGGGGTCCGCCTGCATCTGCACTGTAGCGGACCCGTCGCCCGCCGCACTGGCGTTGAATGCGCCCATGGGCAGCGCCAGACACATGACTCCGGCCAGAGCCAACGATAAAACCGCCCGGCGCATCATGTCCGCCTCCACCGACCAAAACGGCCGACTGGGGGGATGTTCAAAACAAGGTCTGATCCCATCGAATCCCTGTGCATCCCAAAATGTGTGGCGAGGCCACACTTACTGATCATGTTATATACAATTCAGTTTAACGAATCTTCACAAAAATAGACAGCCCCTATTTAGGGGGATTTAAGCGCCCGGGAAACGGCGGCGGCAATCTGCTCCGGAGGCAGTGCCCGCTGCGCCGCACCCAGCCGCAAGGCTTCGGCGGGCATACCGAATACGGCACAGGAGGCCTCATCCTGCACCACGGTCACAGCGCCTTTGGCATACAGGTCGAGCAGTCCCTGTGCACCATCCACCCCCATGCCGGTAAGCAGTATGGCCGCCACGTCCGCACCCAGTTCGCGGGATGCGCTGGCAAACAGCCGGTTTACGGAAGGAATCGGTTCCCCCTGTCTGCCGCTGTCCGTCAGGCGCAGGCAACCGCCTTCGATCACCAGATGGTGACCGGCCGGCGCAATGAGTACCTGCCCCCCCACTGTTGCAATCCGTTCCCCGTTTTTGGCAATCCGCACCTTTTGGCCCGATTCCCGGGCCAGCCATGCCGCCAGGGGCGCATCCAGTTTTTCTGAAATGTGGAGCGCGGCAAATACCGGCACCGGCAGCGGGACCGGCAACCCGGACAGCACCGTGGCCAGGGACTGGGGGCTGCCGGTGGAGCCCCCGACCAGTATGGCCTGAATACGCCCCGAACCCGCCGCTACGGGGGCGGGCGCTGTTGCCACGGATTTTTTGCTCCGGGTTGTCTTCGGCGGTGTTGCATCCGGCGTGGTATCGGTGCCCGCCTGACCACGCACGCACGACAGCAGGTGTTCCCCCCACACCGGATCGTCCTCGCCCCCTTTGCGGATGCGGGTGACCACCCCGGCCTTGAGTACATCTTTCAGGTCTTCCGGGTCGGCAAAAGCCGATACCACAATCACGTTGGCCGTCATACCGTTTGCGGTCATGTGGCGAATGGCGCCGAGGCCGTCCATACCGGGCATCCGTAAATCCATAATCACCACGTCCGGGGCCAGATCCTGCACCTGCCGGGGCACCTGCGCGCCGTTACCGGACTCCCCCACCACCTGCATGTCCGCCTGGGTGTCGATCAGCTCCCGCAGGAACATCCGGTATGAAAAATCGTCCTCCACCAGCACCACGCGGATGGGTGCGCGGGTGTTCCAGGCACCGGACAGCTTTGCTACCGTGGACATTACCGCTTGACCCCCTTCATGTCGGGTTCCCAGCAACACACCCGGTTGCGGCCGGTATTCTTGGCCTGATACAGCGCCTGATCGGCACGGGACACCAGCGCCTCCCAGGTGTTGATCCCCTCTTCCCACTCGGCCACCCCGATGCTTAGCGTAACCCGGCAGCCCTCATCGCCAATCTCCAGCGCGGCGGACTCCAGGCAGATGCGTTCGGTCAGGCTCATGGCGCCCTTGGCCCCCGTGTCGGGCAGGATCAGGAGATACTCCTCCCCCCCGTAGCGGCCCACGCTGTCCACGTTTCTGACCACGCCGGAAAGCAGGTCGGCCACCACCCGGATCACCCGGTCGCCAAACAGGTGGCCGTGGGTGTCGTTAATGGCTTTGAACAGGTCCACATCGACCATCGCCACGCTGAGCGGTTCCTTGTACCGGATGGCGCGGGACAGCTCCTTGTCCAGGGTTTCCTGAATCGCCCTGCGGTTGGCCACATTGGTCAGGGCATCGGTACTGGCCATGAGAGCCAGTTGCTTGTTCTTGGCGGCGAGTTCGTCAAGCAGCGCCGCCTTTTCTTCATTGGTGGCGCGCAGGGCCTTGTTCTGGCTGGCCAGCTCATCCTGCAATTTTTTGATGCGGAACTGCGCCCGTACCCGGGCCAGCAGCTCTTCCGGCTCGAACGGCTTGGCCATATAGTCATCCGCGCCGCAGTCGAGGCCGCGCACCCGGTCGTCCACATCGCCCAGGGAAGTCAGCAGAATGACCGGCAAAAACGCCCCTTCAGAGCAGGACTTGATCCAGCCCAGCACCTCGATGCCGTCCACGCCGGGCATGATCAGGTCGAGCAGTACCAGATCCGGCCAGCAGTCGGCTTTTTCCAGATAGCCGATGCACGATTCGCCGTCCGGCTGGAGGGTCACCTGATACCCTTCCGCCTCCAGTGACTCCTGGAGCAGCATCCGCACGGTCAGACTGTCGTCCGCCACCAGGATATGGCCGTTATTTTTCTTGCTGGCGCTCATCGACCCACCAGCCTGGCCACGGCGGCAAGCAGGGATTTCTGATTGAGTTCCTGCTTGACCAGATATTCGTTTGCCCCGGCGTCCTGTCCGTGTTTTCGGTCCCGGCGGCTGCCCATGGAGGAAACGATGATCACCGGCAGGTTGCGGGTTGTGGACTGCTCCCGCACCTGTTTCAGCAGGTCCAGACCGGTCATGCGCGGCATTTCCACATCGCTTACGATCAGGTCGATATCGCCCCGGGCCAGTTTGGCCAGCGCCTCGGCGCCGTCTGCGGCCAGCACCACATGGTAACCGGCTGATTCCAGCATCCCCTTTTGCATCATGCGGGCGCTCAGTGAGTCATCCACCACCAGCACGGTGTGCGACACGTCCGCCGGCGCCTGCGGCGTATCGGCCCCGGTGTCGGACTGCGGGTCGGGTAACGCTTCCACCCGCCCGGAGTCGACCGCAGGATCCCCGGCCCGGCCCGCCTCGGAAAACAGGCGGGAAACGTCCAGAATCACTGCGGGAGACCCTCCCGCAAGCACGGTAATGCCCGACACCCACGGCAACTCCCCCACGTGGGGAGGCAGCGGTTTGATAATCAGGGTATGCACCCCCACCACCCGGTCGATGCCCAGCCCCATTTTTTCGCCGCCAACCTCGATGATCGCAGCCTCTGCGCAGTGCGGTACGGCCGTTGGATCCAGCAACTGGCTCATGCAGGAAAACGGCAGGGTCTCCCCCTCCACCTGCAACACGGGGGTATGGGCGCACGCATGGATATCGCCGGGGTTGAGATGGCGCACCTGTATCACCGACTCCAGCGGCAGGGCATAGGTACGCAGGTCGGACTGGAACAGGAACCCTTCCATGGTGGACAGGTTCACCGGCAGTTGCATGCGTACGCTCATGCCGTCTCCGGGCATGCTTTCCAGCTCCATGGTGCCGGTCAGTTCGCGTACGCAGGTGGCCACCACATCCAGCCCCACCCCGCGACCGGCAATCTGGGTCACCTCGGAGGCGGTGGAAAATCCGGGCTTAAGCAATTGTTTCAGCAGTTCGGGGGCATCCATGGCGGCGGCCGCTGCAGGTTCCAGGATGCCCCGCATCACGACGGTCTCGCGCACCTTTTCGGTGTCCACCCCGCGGCCGTCATCGGTCACCCCGATCGACAACCGGGCACCGCGCTGCTCAAAGACGAGCAAAATAACCCCTTCCGGCGGCTTGCCCGCGGCTTTCCGTTCGTCCGGGTCTTCGATGCCGTGTCCCACGGCGTTGCGGATCAGGTGGGACAGGGGATCCTTGATGCCCTCCAGCAGCGCCTTGTCGATCTCGACATCCTCGCCCACCACCTCCAGACGCACCTGACGGCCCAGTTCTCTGGCGGTTTCCCGCGTTACCAGTTGCAACGGGGTCACCAGGATCGAGGCCGGCAACATACGCAAGTCCATCACGCTGTCGTGCAGGGCGGAAACCACCTGATCCAGTTGCGCCACCTGCCCCTTGGCATCACCGGCCACGCCCAGCCACCCTTCCCTGAGCGCCACAAACCGGGTGCGCTCTAAAATGGCGGCCAGACGGCTTCCCGCCGGCGTGTTCTCCAGGGTTTCCTGCACCTCCACGGCACTGGACCAGTCCTGGATGTCGTGTACGGTGCGTACCAGACGCTGCACATCCTGGGTGAGTACGCGCAACGTGTTGCTGTGGCTGGCCATGCGGATTTTCTGAATGATCAATTCGCCGGTGAGGTTGGTCAGGTGATCGATTTTGCCCAGGGAGACCCGCAGCTGCCCCTCCTCTGCGGACGAAGGTCCGGTCGGGCTGGCCGTCTCCGCCACGGAAACGGTGCTCTTGTTAGCGATTGTTTTGGAAATGACCCCGGTCTGTGCGGGCTTTTCCCCGTCCGATTTTTTCCCGGTGGATTTTTTGTGCGCCGCAGGCTTTGCCTGCCCGCTTGATTTTGTCGCACGCGGTGGGGTCTTCGGTTTGCCCGATTGACTGCGAACCGAGGTCTTTTTCTGGCGCTTGCGCACGGTTTCCGCCGCCGGGGCACCTTCCTTCAGAGCGGTATCCAGTGCGGCCACCACCTGTTCCGGGTCGACCGTCGCCGGCGCCTCCCCGCCAGCCGCATCCAGCAGTTGCTCGATGGCGTCCACGGCGGCCAGCATGGTGCTGATGGTCTCGCCGGTAACCCGCACCCCCTCGTCCCGGACGGCCACGAGAATGTCCTCGATCTTGTGGGCGATGGAGCCGATCGGCTCCAGTCCCACCATGCGGGACGATCCCTTGAGTGTGTGCGCCAGACGAAACAGGGTACGGATGCATTCCGCATCGTCCTGCTCCCGCTCCAGACGCAACAGGTCGGTGCGTAACCCGTCGATGTACTCCCGGGCTTCAATGCGAAAATATTTGAGGGCGTCGATCACGCGTTATTCAGAGCCTTATCCGTGCAGCACAGGGGCTACTTGCCCACCAGACGGGCCAGGTCCTTGGCGGTACCATCCATTTCTTCAACCGTGCGCTGACTCTGTTCGGAACTGCTGGACACCCGCTCGGCGGTCTGCCGGGCCTTATCGACAAACCGGTCCACCTGCTCCACCGAGCGGGACTGGGACTGGGCCGCCAGAAAAATACTTCCCGCCACGTCCGATATCTGACTCACCGCGCCGACGATCACGTCGAGCCGTTCGGTCACCACCGTCATGAGGTTTTCCCCCTCGCCCACGGCGGCATTGCCCCGCTCGGTGGCCTTCCTGGTGTTTTCCGTGGCCTCCTGCACCTGTTTGATCATGCCGCGAATCTCCCCGGTGGCTTCCTGGGAGCGGTTGGCCAGGTGGCGCACCTGCTTGGCCACCACGGCAAAGCGTGCGCCAAAGCGGCCTGCGCCCGCAGCCTCAATGGTGGCGTTGAACGACAGCAGCTTGGTCTGATCCACCAGTTCGTTGAGAATGGCCAGAATACCGTCCATCGCCTCCGTTTGCCGCTGGGTATCGTGCATGGCCGCCTCAATCTCCCGGGCCTGCCGCAGGATGGCGGACATGCTCTCCTGGGAACCGCACAGCACCTCCATGCCCTGCACGCACTCCAGGCTTGCGGCATCGGTCTGATGGGCCATTTCCTCGGTCTGGCCACGGATATCGCCAAGCGCGTCCTTTAATGCATTCAGGGTGCGTGACACATCGCCAATTTCGGCCACCTGATGGGACGATTCAAGGGTCTGTTTTTCCGTCTCGGCACGCAACTGGCTGGACAGCCCGTCCAGGGTGGCGGTGGCGCTGCCAATCTGCCGGGTGAGCAGGCGCACGCACTGGTAAATCCACAGGGCCAGAAAACCACCCAGCAGGGCCAGGGCCAGGGCGGACAGGGCGGTACGGGACTCCAGAACCGCACCGTGGTGCATGGACTGGGCCGATATTTCCGTAATGGCCTGACTGGTGGTGTCGGACAGGGTGTAGAGCACCCACTTGAGCGATTCCAGGGTGGGGGTGATGCGGGTGCGGTAATATCCCTGATCCTGACGCCAGCCGGGGGCATCCCGCTCAATAAAGGCCCGCTCGAATACACTCAGCGTCTTGGTCCGGGTCACACTGAAAATATTTAAAAAAGCGTTTGCGGCGGGCCCCGCATCCCGCACCTTCATGGTCATCAGTGCGTAGATGTTTTCGTTGCGGACAAGTTCCCGGCGATACTGGTCGCGAAACCGTTCCTCCTTCATGAACATGTAGCCGCGCACCGCGCTCATCATGCGTCCGAGCGAGTCCTGATACCCCATCAACGCGGAAAGGAACAGGTTGCCTTCGTCGCGCTCGGTCCGGAACCATGCATCCATGAGCATATCCGTGGCCACACGGCTGCGCTCCAGCAGCTGTTCGCCCCGGGTGTTGATCAGGTAAGAGGGCAGGGCGTTGTCGGGCCGATCATGCAGGGCAAACACCTCGGCGGCTTCGGTTTCCAGCTTGTCCAGCAGGGTGTCGATGCCCGAAATCAGGGAGGTGGCCGTGCCGTCCGTGTGCCCCGCCTTGCGGACGTCAAACTCATGCAGCGCTTTCAGACTCACCCGGGCCAGATCCATGGCCTCATGGTAACGGTTCCGCTCGTCTTCACTGCCGGTCAGCAAAAAGGCTTCCATGGCGCTTTGCGCCTCCAGTACGCTGTTGACCAGCGACATCACCCGGATGGAATTGGGCACCAGTTCCCCGGAAACGGTGGCGGCCAGCCGGGTACTCTGTTTCAGCCCGTTCACCAGCGGCAGCCCCGCCGCGACCAGCAGCATGGCCATCAGCACCACCGCCGTGATAATCCGGCCGCCGGGGCTGAGGCCCCACGCGGGGATCCACTGACGCATGTTTGCAAACACGCGTTTAACCACGGGAGTCCTTTCCGCCTGCCATGTATGCGAGCGAGCGGGCGGTGTCCACCAGGCTGCGAACCGTCTTCAGGGTCGCCGAGGAGTGCCGCTCGGACTCCGTGGAGATGTGAGACAGGGACGCCACCGCCTCGCTCACCTGCTCCACGCTGAGCCCCTGGGCTTTGGATACGGCCTCAATGGACTGCACCGACTCCGCGGTGCGCGTCACCAGCGAAATCAGCATGTCGAAGTTTTCCGCAATACGCGCCGCGTCTTCCAGCCCGCGATCCACCGCCCGCACACCATCGGCGGTCACCAGACTGGTGACCTGGGCAGTATCCTGAATGTTCTCGATCAGGGAGCGGATCTCGTCGGTAGACTCCACCGCCCGCTCCGCCAGCAGGCGGATTTCTTCCGCCACCACGGCAAACCGGCGGCCCGCCTCTCCCGCGCCCGCCGCCTCAATAGTGGCGTTGATGGACAACAGGTTGGTCTGGGAGGCCATTTCGTTGATGATTTCCAGCACGCTGTTGATCTGGCGCGACTTTTCCTCCAGGGTGTGCATGTGCTCGGTGATGCGGGTCACCTCTCCCTTGATCTGGGCCATGCCCTGCTGGGAATTGACCAGGAACGTGTGCCCCTTGTGGCACTCCTCTTCCGCCTCCCGGGAAATGTGCACCATGTCGCGGCTTTGTTCCGACATGTCGCGGCACGAATCGAGCAACTCACGCATGGTGGAGGCAATCTGCATGGCGGCGGCCGACTGCTCGGCGGCGCTCTTCACCTGATACCTTGCCGCCTCGCTCAACTGCCCGGTGGACGTGGCAATATTCTGCACCGGAAAATCCAGGCCGTGCAGAATGCGCCGGGTCACGTACAGGCCGCACAGCACGCTGACCACCAGTGCGCCCATGCCGTACAGAAACAGGCTAAACAGGGTGCTGCGCGCCGCCTCGTGCCCGTTCTTCCACTCCTGATTCATCATGGCGTCGGCCTTG
Organism: uncultured bacterium; assembly: GCA_965371175.1. Taxonomy (GTDB): domain Bacteria; phylum Nitrospirota; class JACRHL01; order JACRHL01; family JACRHL01; genus CBDUXI01. Next base: position 16,104 of record CBDUXI010000037.1, on the reverse strand, counting down.
TAGTGCAGGTCGAGCATCAGGCGATCCAGGCGCTGTCTGGATTCCAGATTTGGGGCCGCCCGTTGCACCGGCACCGGCTGCGCTGGTGCCAGCACGGTCCCGCTATCCGGCTGCACGGCGGGGGCTTGTGGAACCGGTGACGGCGTGGCCAGGGCGTTCAGCACTTGCCGGTCCAGTTCGATAAACAGCGTCTCGATCTCCGCCACCTCCCGGTCCGATAACAATCCGATTTCCTTGATCCTTCTGGCATGGGACAGGAACGCTTCGGCGGCCTCCCGTTCCTGCTGCCGGGCCTCGGCGGCATACCCTTCCCTGGCCAGTTCCAGCGCCCAGAAATTGCGTAGTGTGGCGATGTACATGTCCAGGGCGGACTCGGTGCTTGCCCACACCTGACCCACTTGTTCGAAGTTCGCTTCGATGCGGGTCATGGCCATCCCGGCCCACAGGGTGCCGATCAGAATGGCCACCCCCAAACACGAAAATGCGCCCACCATCAGGCGGCGCACCGGGGTGTCGGGGGCCGCGTCCATACGCATGGGCGGGGCGTCCGGGCTCTGGTCCGGGCTCTGGTCCGGGCTCTGGTCCGGGTTCTGGCTGGCTGGTTTATTGGGTTCAGGTGTCATCGCCCGTACGATCTCCATTCAGATTTCATCAATTTCTCGCATCCAGTTGCACAAACAGGGCGTCCAGATCCGGAAACAGCAACGGCTTTCCCTCGTGGCTGGTCGTGCCCTGCACCATCTCGCGCACCGCTGCGGGCAACCTGGACGGGGGTGCGCCCACCGTCGATTCATCCAGGTGCATCAGGCCGCCAATCTCCGTGACGGCCAGCCCGGCTTCAAACTCCGCCCCCTTGATCACCACGATGCCCGCACCCGCGTGCGTGACTGCGGGATACCCGAACAGGGCCGGCAGGTCGTACACGGTGATCAGTTCACCCCGAACGTTGACGACCCCCAACAGGTGGACCGGCGCACCGGGCAGCGGCACCACGTCCGCATCCCGCACCAGCCGCCGCACCCGGGTGATCGGTACCGCAAAGGTTTCGTCCCCCACCCGCATGGCCAGATGGGGCACCAGCCCCTCCTGCCCGGTTTCCTGCAGGTTGCGGGAAAAGCTGGCGTCAAAATCGTCCCGCAGATGCTGTAGCTGTTCCTGTAATCCCGGTTTCATCGCCTCACCATGCGCTGCGTGCACGCTCCCCGGAGCGTGTGTCTCGTGTTACCCATCCGCCGGCGCCCCCTCTCGCTGCACCTGTTCCTGCCATGCCAGTTCCCGACTGTCCAGCAGGTCCGGCGTGAGCAGGTAGGTCAGCCGGTCGTTCACTTCCAGTACGCCGGGAACGACGGCTGCACCCGCCTTCGCCTTTTCCTCGGTCACGTTTTCGGGATCGTAATCGACGATGTCGTGGACGCTATCCACCCACCAGTGGCGATCTCCGTCGCCACGGCGGCTGACCACCATCCACGGACGTGGCACATCGTCCCCGTCATCAACCGGTTCAGCCGTTGTCGTCTCTCCCAAAAATCCGGCCAGGTCGTACACCCGTACCGGGCTGCCGTGCAGACGGGCGATGCCCAGCACCCCCGGCGGCGCGCCCGGTGTTTCCTCCAGCTGGGGCATGCGTCCGACCTCAAAAAGGTGCAGGATGTCCATGGCGTACTGGTTGCACCCCAGGGTAAAGACGAGTATTTGCCGAGACGTGTCCAACTGCCCTCCTCCAAATCACGGACTCTCGATTCTTCCTCGGCCTTACGGGCCGTGCACTTGAGCGGTTTATGCCCGGCCAGATGGGCTGCCACCTTGTCAGGTTGGCGATGGCCTCATATACTCAAGGACATGACCGTGCATACCCTTGTTTTGGAGGACCGGCTCGATACGTCCCGTCTGTTCGGTTTGTACGACGCCCACCTGAAGGCCATTGAACGGGCGCTTGACGTGCGTATTGCCGCCCGTGGCCGAAAGCTCAACATCGAAGGCAAGGAGCCGGGCGCAGGCGCAGCCAGAGCGGTGCTGGAGAACCTGTCCGAACTGCAACGCACACGGGGCTCCGTGGGACCCGATGACGTACGTTTTCTGATTGATCAGCAGGCAGCGGGCGAAAATGGCCAGCCCCCGGAACTGGCCCTGTCCGGTCGCGCCCAGCGGCTGGTGCCCCGCTCCCCCACTCAGACCCGTTATCTGGAAGCCATCGACCAGAACGATCTGGTGGTGGCCATTGGCCCTGCGGGCACTGGCAAAACCTATCTGGCGGTGGCGGCAGCCGTATCGGCATACAACAATAAAAAAGTACGCCGCATCATCCTGACCCGGCCTGCGGTGGAAGCCGGGGAGCGACTGGGTTTTTTGCCGGGCGATCTGGTGGAAAAGATCAACCCGTACCTGCGTCCCCTGTACGACGCCCTGTACGATATGATGCCGCCCGAAACCGTCGCCAGCCTGCTGGAGCGCAACGAGATCGAAATTGCGCCACTGGCGTTCATGCGGGGGCGCACCCTGGACGATGCGTTTGTTATTCTGGATGAAGCGCAAAACACCACTTCGGAGCAGATGCAGATGTTTCTCACCCGTTTCGGCGAACACTCGAAGGTGGTGGTGACCGGCGATGTCACCCAGATTGACCTGCCCCAGGGAGAGATTTCCGGCCTCAAGGAGGCCGAGGGCATTTTGAACGGCATGGAAGGCACCGACACCATTTACTTTACCGACACCGACGTGGTCCGCCACCCGCTGGTGGCGCGGATCGTGCGGGCCTACGCCGCACACCGGGACGATAGAAAATAGGCCCATGGCCAGAGAACGCCCCCCCCTTCATCTACTAAAGAAAGGCTCTCCCGGTCCCGAATCGCCCGCGCCGTCGGCACCGGCGCCCGGCTGGGCGCTGGCGACGGTGGCTGCCGTCACGCTTTTTTGCTGCGCCATTCTGTTAATCCCGGAACGCGGCAGTGTGCCCCGCATCCAGGTGGGCGATACCCCCCTGACCGACGTGGTCGCCCCCCGCGACCTGTCCATTCCGGACCGCGCCGCCACCCGGGCGGCAAGGAATCTGGCCATGGCACGGGTGCCGATGGTGTACGACCTGTCTCCGGCGGACACCGATCGTCTGGAGGCCAAAATCCGGGACACATTCGCCTCCGTACGCATCTTGCGCCATACGGGCACCGGCACCACTGCACAGGTGGAAGAATTGTTACGCACCCGCCTGGGGGTGCTGCCCCCCACCAACCTGAAACCGCTCACGCCCGCCCGCTTTACCCGCCGGATGGAAACGGAACTGGTCGACACCCTGCGGCTGGTGCTGGAGCGGGGCATTCTGCTGGGCCGGGACGACGTGCCCGGCGGCCCGAACTTCGAGGTGCTGGTACGCACCGTGGGCACCGTTCGGGAAAGCTACGTCAAGCTGCGTAATCTGCCCACCCTGGAAGATGCCCGCAGGCAGATTGCCCAGGCGGCATTACAGGCGTACCCGCAAAGTGCGGAAGCCCGGGCCGTACTCACCTTTCTGGGGAACGGGTTGGTGTTTGCCAACCTGACGGAAAACAACCGGGAAACCCAACTCAGAAAAGAGGCAGCGGCGGACCGGGTCAAGCCGCTGTTTTTTGCCGTCAAAAAAGGCGAAGTGATTGTGCCGTCCGGCGCTCAGGTGTTGCGCGCCCATGCAGACATTCTGGCGGCATACCAGCCGTTCGGAGCCCGCACCTTCCTGCAACGCATCATCGGCCTGGGCCTGCTTTGCGCGATGGTGTTTTACGTCTTTTATCTGGACCTGAAGGGGGTCCGCTCCCGGGTGGTCAAGGAACTGCCCCGGGCCATGCTGACCGGCATCATCATGGTCGGCTCCCTGGCCCTGTGCCGCCTGACCCTGTTTTTACTGAGCGCCTTTACCACCCGTTTTGAAACCGTGGGGATGCTCACCATTCCGTACGCCATGCCGGTGACCCTGGGGGCCATGCTGATGGCCCTGCTGCTTTCCGTACGCATCGCCTTGGTATTTGCCATGACCGGCAGCATCCTGATCGGCCTGATGGTGCCGGAGGCGCCCCTGTTCACCCTCTACGGCTTTGTCACCTCGCTGGTTGCGGTGTTTGCGGTCGAAGGCTGCCAGCGCCGTTCCCAGCTTGCCCGCGCCGGTATCTGGGTGGGTCTTGTTTCCGCCGGGGTGGTGGCGGGCATCGATCTGCAACAAGGGATCATGAACGACCCGGCCCGTCTGTACGACATGGCGTTTGCCTTTTCCGGTGGGCTGCTTGCCGCCGTGCTGGTTTCCGCCGTGCTGCCGGTGCTGGAGTCGACCTTCAACGTGCCCACCAACATCCGCCTGCTGGAGCTTTCCGATCTGAACCACCCGCTGCTGCGTAAGCTGCTGGAGCAGGCTCCCGGCACCTATCACCACAGCATGATCATGAGCAACATGGCCGAACAGGCGGCCAAGGCCATTGACGAAAACGCCCTGCTTGCCCGGGTGGGGTGCTATTACCACGACGTGGGCAAGCTGCTCAAACCGGCCTACTACATCGAAAACCAGTGGGGCAGCGAACACAACCTGCACGACAAACTGACCCCGTCCATGAGTCGGCTGGTGCTGGTGGCCCACGTGAAAGACGGGGTTGAGCTGGCCCGCCGCCATGCCCTGCCCCAGGAGGTGATCGACATGATCCCCCAGCACCACGGCACCCGGCTGATCAACTATTTTTATGTGAAGGAAAGAAACCGGCAGGCCCCCGACGAGCCGCCGCCGGACGAGCAAAACTTCCGTTATCCCGGTCCCCGGCCCCAGACCAAGGTGGCCGGCATCATCATGCTGGCCGATACCGTCGAAGCCTCTTCCCGGGTGCTGGACGAGCCGTCGCCGGCGCGCATTGCCGCCCTGGTGGACAAGCTGGTCAACACCATCTATCTGGATCAGCAACTGGACCAGTGCGACCTGACCCTGCGCGACCTGCGTAAAATCGCCGTCGCCTTCACCAAGGCGCTGACCGGCACTTTCCACCACCGTATCCAGTACCCCGGAATGCTCCTTCCGCACCCCAAAGCCGATGCCGGTCCAACTGACCAATCGACAACGCCGCTTTCCCGTTGATGCAGCCGCCCTGCGGATTCAGGCAGTGCGCTGCCTGGAGCGATTGGGCGTGCCCCGGGCGGAGCTCAGCGTGCTGCTCGTCAACGACCGGCCCATGCGCGCCCTGAACCGGGACTACCGGGAAAAAAACCACGCCACCGACGTGATCTCCTTTCCCATGTATGAAGGCACGCCGGAGCAGATCACCGTACAATTGGCCGATCAGGTGAACGCCCCCCCGGCGGCGCTGGGCGATGTGGTCATCTCGGTAGAGACCGCACGCAAACAGGCGGGGGAGAACGGGGTGACACCGGAACAGGAATTGACCATGCTCCTGGTCCACGGGCTGCTGCACCTGCTGGGGCACGATCATGAGCAGGGCGGCGCACAGGCCAGACAGATGGCACAGGCCGAAGTCGATTTACTGACCCACCTGGGGCTGGATGCCGCAGGGCTGGTCGGGCGCACACAGGAAAGCTAGGGAGTAGCCAGTGGCTGGATTTTTCAAAAAACTGACCGGGGGACTGACCCGCAGCCGCAAGCAGCTGGGCGAGAAGATTCAAGCGGCGGCGGCGGAACACCGCACCATCGACGCGGCGTTTCTGGAGGAGGTGGAAGAGATCCTCATCACCGCCGATCTGGGCATGGCGGTCACCGGCAAGATGATGCAGATCATCGACAACGAGGTGCGCTACACCCGCCTGACCGACCCCACCCGCATGTGGGAAATATTAAAGGACGGGCTGATCCACACCCTGAACGCCGCCCAACACCCGTTGCCGCTGGACCACAAGCCCACGGTGATGCTGGTGGTGGGGGTCAACGGCGTGGGCAAAACCACCACCATCGGCAAGCTGACCGCCCGCTACCGGCAGGACGGCAAAAAGGTCATGCTGGCGGCGGGCGACACCTTTCGGGCGGCGGCCTCCGAACAGCTGGGCCTGTGGGGAGAAAAACTGGGGGTGGACGTGGTGCGCCATCAGGAAGGGGCGGACGCTTCCGCCGTGGCCTACGACGCCTGCGAGGCGGCGCTGGCCCGCAATATCGATCTGCTGTTGATCGATACCGCAGGCAGGCTGCACACCAACGTCAACCTGATGGAAGAGCTGACCAAGGTACGCCGGGTGATCGGCAAGGTCATCGACGGCGCCCCCCATCAGGTGCTGCTGGTGCTGGACGCCACCACCGGCCAGAACGCCCTGTCCCAGGCCGAAACATTCAGTAAACAGGTGGCGGTAACCGGCCTGGTGCTCACCAAGATGGACAGCACCGCCAAGGGCGGCATTCTGGTCAATCTGGTGGAAAAGCTACAGGTGCCGGTCTACTTCATCGGCGTGGGCGAGTCGGCGGACGATTTGTTGCCGTTCGATACCGAGGGGTACGTCTCGGCCCTGTTCAAAGCGGACTAAACTGCGCCAGCAGCAACCCCCCGTAGCGGCCTTTGCCGCCGCCCTCATTATTCCCGCCCCCTTCGTCATTCCCGCGAAAGCGGGAATCCAGTTCCGGGCCATTCACAGGCGCGTGGCAAAAAAATCGTATGGGAACCCGGCGTGATCATCTCTGGGTTCCCGCTTTCGCGGGAATGACAATACAGAGGGGAAATGGCAATCGGAGGGGGGAATCCGCGCGGAAAACCCGCTAGCAGCAGCCGCTGGCGGCCTTCCCCGCCACCCCGCTCACCTCGAACATGCCTTGATACGGCGCTTTGGCAAGCTGTTCGGCGGTATCGGTGCACACTTCGACAATCTCGCCGCGCTTGTAGGTATGGCCGTCGTCGTCGGTAAACTCCCGGCCCGGTCCCAGATAGATGGCGGTCTGCCCCACATAGTTGCAATCGGCTGATTTTTGGTACTTCCACGCCCGGAAGGTGGTGGAGTAAAAGTCGATGCCGTTCACCTGTTTCCACAGGTACTCCCGCTTAAGGGTCAGGCCGGTAAACCCGGCGGCCTCCGCGCTTGTCACAAACGCCCGCTCGGTGAGCGCGCCGGAAATGCACTCGCCCCACAGTTCCGTGTTGTCCCGCATGTCCTGCGGCACGTCCCTGCCCGCCACGATGTCGGAGATGACAAAGCGGCCGCCGTGGGCCAGGATTCGGTGGATTTCGCCAAACACCTTCGGCTTGTCGGGAGACAGGTTCAGCACGCAGTTGCTGGTGACCAGATCCACTTCGCCGTCGGCCACCGGCACCGCCTCCAGCAACCCTTTTTTAAAGGAGACCACGTCGTACCCCAGGTTGGCGCTCACCTGGATAGCCGAACGGCTGGCGCGGGCCAGCATTTCATCGGTCATGTCCACGCCGATCACCCGGCCGCTGGAGCCCACCATGCGGGCGGCGATAAAGCAGTCGATACCGCCACCGGAGCCCAGATCAAGCACCGTGTCCCCCGGCTGCGGGGCGGCCTGTCCCATGGGGCTGCCGCAGCCGTAGCTGATGGCCAGCACCTCTTCGGGAATGTGGTCCACGTGGCTGCTGTCGTAACTGGTGGGGCAGCACAGTTCCGCCTTGGGTGCTTCCGCCGCGGCGCCGTAATAGGCCTGCACGGATGCGTGGCTGACGCCCCCCTCATTCTGTGCACATTCGGTTCCGGGGGCACAGCACGGCTCGGCGGCCATATTTGACGGGTCACTCATCGATTACCTTCTCCTGTGATTTTTTTTACTGACTGGCAGCCCCCCTGTGGCGGCATGGTAGCACAGTAACAAACCGCCACGCGGGGCCGGTTATTCCCAAAAAAGAACCCCATGCTTTTTCTTGACATCCCCCCCTGATCGCACCTACCGTACGGTGCTGTTTTATTTAAGGATTACAGGCGTATATGGCCATGTTGAGGAAAACATCCTGGGTGCTTGTCGGCTTCGTTTTCGGGGGTGCCCTGTTTGGCGGCGTGCTGGCGGAGGCCCTGCGCGCCTTCTCTTCCGACGGCGCCCTGCGCAACGTGTTCCTCAAAGGGTACAAGATTGGCGTTGATCCGCCGTTCACCCTGGACCTGCACCTGATCACCACCACCATCGGCTTTACCCTGGAGATGAACCTGTTCGTCGTCCTCGGCATGTTGCTGGGGGTGCTGATTTACAAGCAGGTGTAGGCCCGGCCCCCTCTGTTTAAATTCTTCTGAGCGTACCCCCATCCGCCACGGGGCGCACGGCAAGCTGGCATGGGCAGCGCCATGTGGACCGCGCAGTGGACGCATTTCCCCTACAGTCCCCTAGCCCCCTGCCCGTTTACGTCTGTTGCTGCAAGCAACCCGCAGGCGGCGGATATGTCCTGGCCGCGGGATTTGCGGATGAAGGTGGGGATGCCCGCATCCATCAACACCTTCTGAAACGCCAGTACGACCTCCGGCTCTGACCGCTGGTAGGTTGCACCGGGAAACGGGTTCATGGCCATCAAATTGACTTTGCAACGCACCTTGTGCAGCAGCTTCACCAGCTTTTTGGCCTGGGCCCGGTCGTCGTTCACCCCTTTTATGAGTATGTACTCAAAAAAGATCTTGCGGCGGGGCGGCAGGGGGTAGTCGCGGCAGGCGGCCATCAGGTCGGCCAGCGGCCATTTTTTGGCAGGCGGGATCAGGGTTTCGCGCACGGCATCGTCCGCCGCCCCCAGCGAGACGGCCAGATTGACATACGGGGCACTTTGCCCCAGCTCGGCCATCTGCGGGATCAGCCCCACGGTGGAGACCGTTACCCGGCGCGGGGCCAGGGAAATGCCGTTTTGATCGACCAGTCTTTCCAGCGCGGGGATCACGTTGTCCAGGTTGGCCAGCGGCTCGCCCATGCCCATCATCACCACGTTGCTGACCGGTTTTTCCGGCGGGGTCAGGCGCTGCACCTCAAGCAGTTGATCGACGATCTCCCACGCTTCCAGATTGCGGGTGAGGCCACCTTTTGCGGTCAGGCAAAAACCGCACCCCATGGCGCAGCCCACCTGGGTGGAAATGCACACGGTGCAGCGGTCTTCCTCCGGTATCCAGACCGTTTCCACTTTTTTTCCGTCCGGCAGGCCAAACAGGTATTTGCGGGTGCCGTCCGCCGATATGTCCTCGCGCTCTTTTTTCAACTGCGGCAAAAAAGCACGTTCGGCAAGCTGTTTTCGGGTGGCGGCGGACAGGTCGGTCATCTGCGCAAATTCGGTCGCACCCTTCGCATACAGCCATTTGTATAACTGTCTGGCCCGGTACGGTTTTTCGCCCAGTTCCCCGAAAAATTCGATCAGTTGATCGAGGGAATATGCTTTCAGATTTACCGGCTCCATGGCAGCCGGAGCCTATCACGAGCGGAAAATGCGGGAAACCCCGTGCGGGCGAAAGGCGAAAGCGGGACAAAGCCGGTATAATGAGCAGACGGTAGGGGTCGGCGCTCCAGCCGGGGGGTTGCAAGTCGCGTCCCCTGTCCAGACAGCCACCCCTGCAACCCAAGGTGTATTGAATTGCCTTGAAGGCCATCAGCGAAACCGTATGAACCAGCCGCCTCACATATTGCTGATTGACCCCGCTCCCGGCAGGGAAAACCTGGCTGCGCGCATCAGCGAAAAAGGGTGCACCTGTACCGTGGCGGTGGGCATCCACGACGCCATGGTCCAGTCGCTCATGCGTAACCCCGGACTGATCGTCGCCGACCTGTCGACAGAAGGCGCGTCCGGCAACGAGTGCCGCGCCCGGCTGGGGCAGATTCCCCATTTTGACAACGCCCTGTTTGTCACCATCGGCGGCGACGGCGACCTGCCGGATACGGTGGACGATGAAACCGTGGCGGAGCGAGTATGCGCGCTACTTAAAGAAGACGGTGCCGCGCCCCATACGTCCGCGCCGGCGGCAGACCGGCAGACGCGCCCGACCGTGACGGAGGAAGCCCCGATGACCGCGAACCGGCTGGATGAAACCCTGGCGCGGCTGGCGCGGGAGCAGTCCAGCCTCACTGTTGAGGTAAAAAACGATCTCAAGGCGTTTGGCGAGGTGATGGTGCAAGGCGGCGTACCGATTCACGCGGTCACCGACAGCGGCGAAACCGGTGCCCCGGCGCTGGCCGATATCCATACGTGGCACATCACCCATATTGATTACGGCCCCGCACCCCGGGAGGAAACCCCGGTCACCCTGAACGTCCCCCCACACGGTTTGCAGACAGAAACCCCAAAAGACGCCCCCCATGCCGTCGCCCCCCGCCCCCCCGGAGGCAACCGGCGGCTGGACGGTCTGCTGGAAGAGCTTGAAGCCGTCGGCCTGATTGAAAAGGGAACGCCGTGACAGCAGCCCCGCAACATCCGTTGCCCAGGGGCGACCTGACCAACGTGGTCCTGATCGGCGGCGATACCGAGGCGCTGTCGTGGGTGCCCCGGCTGTTTCGCAACCCCCACTTCAACCTGCTGGGGCTGTTGCCCGTCCACCCGGCCGACCTGATTCATCACCTGGACAGTCACGGCTACCGGCTGAAAGAGCCGCTCCCGGTCGCCATTTTTACAGAGGCGGAAGAGCTTGCGGCACTCCCGGCGCTGGATTTGATCATCGATACCACCCTGGACCCCAGCACCACCCGCAAGCTGGCCGAGGCCGGACTGGGGATGATCCCCCGTGTCAACGCCCCGGCCATGGAGTTGCTGTGCACGCAGGTGACCGAGTCCCTGCCGGAACCCGTGCCGGAAAAAAAGGTGGCCGACACCCCGGAGCCGCCGCAACCGGAACCGTCCCACGCAGAGCCCCAGGCGGACCTGCCCCGGGAAGACCCGCTCAAAGCGGATTTAATGGACGATACCGACCGGTTTTCCGCGCGGCTGGCCAAGGAGGTGGGACGCGCCTACCGGCACGGCCGCACCCTGGGGCTGATTGTCATCCAGTTGCACGATCAGGCGGAAGTGCCCGATGCCCCGCCCGCCGACTCCATCTTCCGGGAACTGGAAGAGTCGCTGCGGCTGGAAGATGTGGTCACCTGCGCGAACAGCACCTTTTCGATCCTGCTGCCCGAAACCGGCAACGCCACCCGCCATGTGATGGGCCGTTTGACTTCAAATCTGACCGCTCTTAAAATTCCACCTATGGTGGCCGCGTCACCGTCCGTTATTCAGGCTGTGGGCTGGGCCTGCTTTCCGCAGGATGCCAAAACCGCTCAAGCGCTGGTGGAGCGAGCCATGTCCCGGATGGAAACGTCGTCGCCCAGTATCAACTAAACCCCCCTGCTTATGAGGCCTGCCCATGGACCGCATCGACCTGCTTGAAGCCAAAATCAAGGAGATGATTTCTATGGTCCAGTCGTTGCGAGGCGAAAACCAGACCCTTGTCACGCAACTGGCCGAAGCCCGGGAACAGCTCTCCGGCGCAGGTGAAGAGCGGGAACTGCTGGACAAGGAACGCGACGTGGTCAAAGGCCGCATCGAGCAACTGCTGGGCGATCTGGAAAACGCGCAGGCAGGCGCCGCGAGCCCCACCCCGCCCGCCGCCGATATGCCCGAGATCAACCTGGCCGATGAGGTGACGGACACGAATGACAACGACGATCCCGAACAGACCAGCCTGGACACCGGGGCCGACCACGCACACATCAGCAATCCCGTATTGCCGGGCCTTTCATAACCCGTGAGCACGGAGCCGACAGTCGAGCCGGGAGCCTCCCGCGTGCATATCTTCGGGCAAACCCTCACCATCAAGGGCGCGACCGAAGACGATTACCTGCAAACCCTGGCCAGGTTCGTCACCGACCACATGGAGCGGCTGTCGAAAGAGTCGCCCCTCACCCCCATGCCCCAGGTGGCCATGCTTGCCGCCCTGAACATCGCCCACGAACTGTTTGCCCTGCGTAGTCAGGCCGATGTGCGCGAGGCCGATCTCGACACCCGCACCCGCGACCTGCTCAAAAGCATCGAAGAACAGGTGCAGTCCATCCCGCCCAAAGCCTGAAGCGGCGTTTGCCCCCGCTTTTTGTATGAATCCGCGCCTTGACATCCTGCAGCCGTATCCGTTTGAAAGACTGCGCGAACAGCTCAAAAATGTGACGCCGCCGGACGATCTGCCGCACATTTCCATGGGCATGGGCGAGCCGCGCCTGCCTGCGCCAAAAATCTTTTTAGACACGCTCACGGCCACCGCCGACGGTTTTTCCCGCTATCCGCTCACCGCAGGCACGCCCGAACTGCGCATGGCCTCGGCCAGCTGGCTGTGCAAGCGGTTTGATCTGCCACAGCTTGCCACCGATGTGCCCGGCACCGGGCTGATTCCGTGCTCGGGCACCCGTGAAGCGCTGTTCGGCATCGCCCAGGCGGTGGTGGGGCAAAACGGCAAAAGCCGCGTACTGATGCCGAATCCGTTTTATCAGATATACGAAGGCGCCGCCTTGTGGGCGGGCGGCACGCTCCATCTGGTGCCCGCCACACAGCAAAACGGCTTTCTGCCCGATTACGCGGGACTGCCAAAAAAAGTGCTGGATGACACCTGCCTGCTGTATCTGTGCACCCCGTCCAACCCCACCGGGGCAGTGGCGTCGATGGATTACCTGACCGAACTAATTGAACTGGCCGACCGGCACGACTTTGTCATCGCATCGGACGAGTGCTATTCGGAGATTTATCCGGACGAGGCCGCGCCGCCCGCCGGGCTTTTGCAGGCCGCGCACCGGGCCGGGAACAGCGATTATAAAAACTGCGTGGTATTTCACTCCCTGTCCAAGCGCTCCAACCTGCCGGGGGCACGGGTGGGATTTGTGGCGGGGGATGCGGACGTGTTGGCCGATTTTTTAAAGTTGCGTATCTACACCGGCTGTACCATCTCTCCCCCCATTCAGGCCGCCGCCGCCGCCACCTGGGGGGATGAGACCCACGTGGTGAAAAACCGCGCCGCCTACCGGGAGAATTTTGCCGCCGTAAAAGAAATTCTGGGCGACGTGCTGCCGGTACAAACCCCCGATGCCGGTTTTTATTTGTGGCTGCGCGCGCCCGGCGGCGGCGAGGCATTCTCGCGCAAGCTGTACGGGGGGTGTAACATTACCGTGCTTCCCGGCGCGTACCTGTCCCGCCCTGATACCGGCACGTCCGGAAAAACACCGGGGGATGAGTATGTACGCATGGCGCTGGTAGACGGGGAGAGCCAGGTGCGGGAAGCGGCCCGGCGCATCCGCAAGGTGCTGTAGATTTCGTCCGCAAAATGTTTTTATAGTCTATTGTTTTTATTTATGTTTTTAGTTTAAGGACGGGTTGTGAGCGATATTGAACAGGTAATCAATCAGGCGTGGGAAGTGCGGGACGGTATCGCACCGGGCAAGGTGGATGCCGACGTGGAGCGCGCCGTGCTTGCCGCCGTCGACATGATGGACCGGGGCGAGGCGCGGGTCGCCGCCAAAGAAGGGGGCGACTGGGTGGTGCACGAATGGCTCAAGAAAGCCGTGTTGCTCTACTTCAAGATCCACAACAACCAGATTATGGGTGGGGGCGATGCCACCTGGTTCGACAAGGTGCCGCTCAAGTACGCGGGCTACACGGAAGAAGATTTCAAGAAGGACGGCGTGCGCGTGGTGCCACCTGCCACGGTACGCAAAGGCGCGTATGTAGGCCCGTCGTGCATTTTGATGCCCAGCTACGTGAACATTGGCGCTTATGTGGATGAGGGCACCCTGGTGGATACCTGGTCCACGGTGGGCAGTTGCGCCCAGATTGGCAAGCGGGTGCACCTGTCCGGCGGCACCGGCATCGGCGGTGTGCTGGAGCCGCTGCAGGCGAATCCGGTCATTATCGAGGACGACTGCTTTATTGGCGCCCGTTCCGAGATTGCCGAAGGGGTGATTGTGGAAGAAGGGGCGGTGATTTCCATGGGGGTGTACATTGGCGCATCCACAAAAATCGTGAACCGCGACACGGGCGAGATCACCATGGGCCGGGTGCCCGCCTACAGTGTGGTGGTGCCCGGAAATCTGCCCGGCAAGGACGGGGCACCGGGGCTGTACTGCGCGGTGATCGTCAAGCAGGTAGACGCCAGAACCCGCTCCAAAACCGCCATCAACGAACTGCTGCGCGAGTTTTAAGAAAGCGCCCGCAGCCCACCCTGTCCCGCCAGGGACGAGGGGAAAAAGAATGCCCCGTCAGAAATGGCGGGGCTTTTTTGTGTGCGTTCAGGCTGGGTTCAGGTTCGGGCTTTATTGTGGTGTCTGCGAGGGGTTTTCCGGCATATGGCCGGGGAGCATCAGAAAACCATATGGCACCGGACGGGCATCCGTTTTGGGCCACAAATACGACAATGGAGCGTAGAGGCAAGATATGAGCATATTTGGCATCTCGTTTAGCGGTTTGTTTTTCACGCTGGCAACGGTCGCAGTGTTCGCCTGGGGCGTGCTGGTGGCCGTGCGCGGCATGCGGGCGGAGCATCCGCCGTACGGTAGCGGCGGTTATACGCCCGCCCCGGCCCGGACGGTGCCGGTGCGCAAGGCCGCGTAACCGCCATGCGCAAAAAGAAACGCCCCCCGGCCTTCAGCTGGCGGGGCGTTTTTCTTTTTGCGTGTGCGAAGCCCAAGCCGCAGGCCTCACAAAACCAACACACACACTGTCCGCCCGGAGCCTTTGGAAGGGGGACGGCACGGGGCGAACGTTTGGACAAAACCCGTGGGGGTAGCCCCGTCGGCACAATGGGGTTGTAAAGCCGACGGGGCTTAAGGGGAAGTCCATGAACCCCCCCCTGCCCCGGACCATAGCGCAGCCTGCCCCGGCCGTTCCTTGACCTGGATCAAGTTTTGAAAAAATTGTGGGGGGAACGTGGACGAGTGGCTACGCCGCGTGCAGGAAAATCGACCGGACCGGTTTACCGGGACGCGCGCTCGCGCAGTTGCTGGTGCAACTCTTCCAGCCGTTTACCGCGGGACTCGACCATTCTTTCCATTTCCTGCTGGACCCTGCGTAGCTCTTCTTCGGTTCGGGTCCGGTCGGCCACCTCTTGTTCCAGTTCGCGATTGCTGTCCGAAATGTGTCGGTAGAGCCCCTCCAGGTGGGTGCTCATCTCGTTGAAGGCGGTCTCCAGTTCCTGCATTTCCGGGCTGCCCTGCACCTGCACCTGCTCCCCTAAGTGGGTTTGGTCGTCACAGATGCTCCGTACCTGCGTCCTCAGTGAACGCAGCGGGCGGACCAGGGTGTTGCGCAGCCAGAACAGGATCACCCCCATCACCAGCAGGGTCATCAATACCGCCACCGCCAGCACCGCATAACGGGTGATGGCCAGGGCCGAGAACAACTCCTCCAGATCGCGCGACACGGCAATGGTCAGCACATCCGCTTTGCGGTCGTCCTGCAAGGTGTATTCGGCAATCAATGTGGTGTCTGTGGGCTGGGAATCGTCCGGCCAGGCGGCGGACCGGTACAGGCTTTTCCCGTCTGTCTGGCGCAGTTCGATCGGCAGACCCAGGCCGTGCTCGACTGCCGTGAGGGCGGGGGTCAGGTCGTCCACGATTTGCAGATACCCCGCAAGGCGGAGGCCGCCGACCGGAACGATGGTGGTGTGGTACGGTCGATTGTTCACCACACAAAGGCCGTGGTACGCCTTCAGCCGGTCCGCCCTGGATCGTTTGGCGGCTTCCATCCGGGTGTGGGAACAATACAGAAAGCCGGGTCCGCTGTTTGCCGCATCCGACGATCCGGCGATGAGCTGGAACTGCTCGTCGTACACGGTTAATTTTTTCAGGCTGACAATACCGGAAGTGACCAGATACTGGTTAAACCGGCTATCCAATTGCGCCGCAAGGCGCTCGACATCCCGTGCCCGGAACGCGGAGCGAAAGTCGGGATCCTGCTGTAGCGCCATGCCCAGATCGCGGGTGTTTTCGTTGTGGCCGTCGAGCGCAAACGCCACCTGCAAGCCCGCCAGTTCGGAAATGGCGGCCTGTTGATTGTTCAGGGCGATGCGCTGGTATATTTCGCCGGTGATCGCCACCAATACCACGGCAAACACCCCCAGAAAGGCAACGGTGAGGACGACGGAGGCGCGAATGGAAAGCGGTTTGGACATGAATCGTTTAGTTCCGTACGTACGGGTAGCCTTTTTGTTTCCACTCCTCAAAGCCGCCCCGGAACCAGTAAACCCGGG
>CBDUXI010000036.1:0-24986 GCA_965371175.1 uncultured bacterium | reverse complement strand
AGGCCGGAGAGCCGCCCACCGACTTTGATCTGGGCGAGGAAAACCCCCGCCGCTTCCGGGGCTACGAGGAATTGAGCTTCGAGGACCACGTGAGCGCCATCGTAACCGGGTATGTGAGTGAGCAGAGCGGCGACCGCAACATGCCGTCGTTTGCCCTGCGCCTGACCCCCAAAGAGATTGCCGACGTGGCCGCCTACGAGCGCCGGGTGATGGCCATGAGCGGGCCGTACTGGGAGGAAAACCGCCGTTCCTGGCAGAAGCCGCAAAAACCGGAATGACGGTGCCTTTTACCTGCCGTTTACGCTATGGTGGGTGGGGGATGAAACTGCGTAAAATCCTTTAGGTTCAGGCGGATAGTGCCGAAAAGAGTGTGGTTTTCCCCCGCCTGTGTGGTGGGATTTTGTAAGGTGATAAAGATGAAGTTTGCGATTCGCGGACAAAAAGCCGGTGTGACGGTTGTACTTGCAGCGGTGGTGCTGGGCGTAAGCATGTGGTTCCCCCAGCCGGTGGCGGCTGCGGACCCGACGGACGATGCGAAGACGGAGGCCGCGGCACAAGAGACGCCAGCCGTACAGGATGACGGCATCCTCACCCCCGAGCGCATCCGCGAGATTGCCGCCGAAATTGTCGGTGACGACCCGGACATCACCATCGATTACAAGAAAATCCCTGCCGATATCACCGAAGCGGAACTGCGCGCCCAACTCACCATGGCCAAAGCCATGAGCGACGCCTTCCTCAAAGGGCTGGAAGGGGCGCTGACCGAATCGCTGGAAGCCGATGAGGAAAAGGTGGTGGAAGAGGCACCCCCGGCACCGAAAAAAGAAGAGGTGGTCGAGGCCCCGGAGGAAAAACCGAAGAAAGAGGAAGTCGCCGAGACGCCAGAAGAAAAACCGGAAAAAGTGGCCGCTCCCGCTCCCGCTCCCGCTCCCGCACCCAAACCGACGCCGGCACCCAAGGCTGCCGAGGCTCCCGCGTCCAGATTTGAACCCGCACCCAAGGCTGCCCAGACCCCTGCGCCCAGGCCCACGCCGGAGCCGGAATCCAGGGCTGCCCGGACACACCGGCCCAAGGCGTACCGGACCCGACCGGTGCTGAGCGCCGGGCGTATCGAGACCATTTTTACCGAGGAGGCGGGGGATGCGCCGCAGATGCAGCCCCGGGATTTTGTCATCACCCTCACAACCACAGAGGAACAACTGCGCGCCCGGATTCGCGCGGGCATGACCGTCAGCGCCAGCCTTTACGGCGACGAGAGCATTTCGGATGAAGAGTTCCAGGCGGCGTCCGCCCTGGTGGGAGCGGCGTTTGTCACCAGAGTGAGGGCAAGATTTGCCCCGGCAGTCGCCATGACGGGAACGGGGGATGGATTGATGTCCGGTACGACGGTGTCCATGGCGTTCAAGGCGGCGCCCGTGCCCACTATCGACAGGAGCCGCCCGGAAGGGTTGCCGGAATACTTTTCCAACGAGTACGGCGATGCCGCCCAGCGTCTGGAAGACACCCTGTCCCAGCACCCGGACAGCGCCGCCGCGCATTATTACCTGGGATATGCCTTTTACATGATGGGTAACCTGCAACGGTCCCGCGAAGGGTTTACCCGGGCGTACGAGATTGACCCCACCTTTACGCCGATCGCGTTCTTTACAAAAAAGGGCTAGGCCACCCTCTTGGGCACCAGGTCGATCTTGACCTTGGCGATACGCATGCCGTCCATATCGACAATCGTAAACTTGTGACTGGCGTGTTTGACCACCTCCCCCCCGCGAGGAATACCCTGCAACTTGGAGAGCATGAACCCGCCCAGGGTTTCGTACTCGGGGGAGTCGGGGATTTCCAGCGGAAAGTCGTCCATCAGGTCGTTGATGGTGGTATCGGCGTCCACCACCAGTGAGCCGTCCCGCATGCGCTGGACCGGCATGTTGTCGGAGTCGTACTCGTCGCGAATGTCGCCGACGATCTCCTCGATAATATCCATGATGGTCACAAGTCCCGATACGTCCCCATATTCGTTGACCACGATGGCCATCTGGGTGTGTCGCCGTTGCAACTCTTTGAGCAGCCTGAGTCCCTGCATGGTTTCCGGCACAAAAAACGGCGGATGCAACAGTTTGCGGATGCCGCCCTTGGCGCCTTCCGGATCCCTTAATATCTGGATCAGGTCCTTGTAGTTCAGGATGCCGCATACCCGGTCGCCGTCGTACACGGGATAGCGGGCGTGCATGTTTTTGGCAATCAGGTTAAGGATCTCGTTCATGGGCATTTCGATGTCCACCGAGCACATTTTCGGGCGCGGGACCAGCACTTCGCGCACATAGGTGTCGGCAAACTCGAACACGCCGTGGATCAGTTCCTGCTCACCGGCTTCAATCTCGCCTTTTTCCCGGCCTTCCCGCAGCAATAACCGGATATCTTCCTCGGTTTCAAACCGGTCCGGCGGGGTGGCGTCGGAGCGAAAGATTTTCAGCACCAGTCTGGACGATGCGGAAAGAACGCGGGCAAACGGATAAACCAGAATCGAAATGCGGTGGATCAACGGCCCCACGTACAGGGCGATGCGATCCGGATGGCGGATCGCCAGGGCCTTGGGCACCAGTTCGCCGATGACCAGGGACAGGTAGGAGATGACCGCCACTACGCTCCCCAGAGCCAGTAATCCGGCCATTTTGGGGGATATGTCCAGGGACGCAAGGATCAGCGGTTCAAGGTATTTGCTGGCGGTCACACCGCCCACGGCGGCGGCGGTGGCCCCCACCACGGTAATCCCCACCTGCACAGTGGCCAGAAACCGATCCGGATCGGCGTGCATGTCCGCCACATGGCGGGCCTCGACACTCCCCTCCTCGGCCAGCTGTTTCATGCGGGCCTTGTGGGATGAGATAATGGCAATCTCGGCGCAGGCAAAAAAACCGTTGGCGACGATCAGGCCGAGAATGATCGTCGCCTCGAACATGACACCTTCCAACGTGGCAGGTACCTCCTCAACAGGCTTGTAGTGTGACAGGCAACCAGCATAGACGCTGATTGCCTCCAGAGCAACCCTGCGGGTTTTTCCCCGGTTTGTCACGGGACCGGGTGCATTCGGGGTCTATTCGGTTTTGTTTTGTGGATACTCAAGGTATCCTTCTGTGCGGCAATTTTGGGTGTTTAACCTTTTTTACGGGTGCGGCAGGCATATGGCAGTCAAGGGCATTATTCTCGCGGGTGGTTCCGGCACGCGCCTGTACCCGCTTACCCGGGCGGTGAGCAAGCAGCTCATGCCGGTATACGACAAACCGATGATCTACTATCCGCTGGCCACCCTGATGCTCACCGGAATTCAGGACATCCTGCTGATTACCACCCCCCACGAGCAGGAACAGTTCAAACGGCTGCTGGGAGATGGCTCGCACCTGGGCATTTCGTTGTCCTATGTGGTGCAGCCGAAGCCGGAAGGGCTGGCCCAGGCATTCACCCTGGGAAAATCGTTTATCGGGGACGACCGGGTGGCGCTGATTTTAGGCGACAACATCTTTTATGGTCATCATTTGATCACTGCCCTCAAAAACGCCGCAGCAAGAGAGACGGGCGGCACCATCTTTGCCTACCGGGTAAGCGACCCGGAGCGGTACGGGGTGGTTGCGTTCGACAAGAACGGCAAAGTGACCTCCATCGAGGAAAAGCCCAAACAGCCCAAGTCGCGCTATGCTATTCCCGGCATCTATTTTTACGACAACCGGGTGGTGGAAATCGCCGAAAATTTAACCCCGTCCGACCGGGGCGAACTGGAAATCACCGACGTAAACCGGGAATATCTGAAACGCGGAGAGCTTTCGGTGGAAATCATGGGACGCGGCGTCGCCTGGCTGGATACCGGCACCCACGAGTCGCTGTTGCAGGCTGCAAACTACATTGAAACCATTGAGGCCCGGCAGGGTTTGAAGATCAGTTGCGTGGAGGAGATTGCCTACCGCATGGGGTATATCACTGCAGACGATGTAGAAAAAATCGCCCTCGGCATGAAAAAGAACGGCTATGGAACCTACCTGTTGGACCTGCTGGCGGAAGAGCGGGGGGAGTTGCCGTGAAATTTCTGGAAACCCCCCTGCCCGGCGTCGTTGTGGTGGAACCCACCGTGTTTGAGGATGCCCGCGGCTTTTTCATGGAAACCTACCACCGGGACAAGTTTGCCGAACACGGTATCGATGCCGAGTGGGTGCAGGACAATCACTCGGCATCGCAACAAGGTGCCCTGCGGGGGCTGCACTACCAGATCGAAAGCCCCCAGGCCAAGCTGGTACGGGTGATCGCCGGAGAAATTTACGACGTGGCGGTAGACGTGCGGCGCGGCTCCCCCACCTTCGGCAACTGGTACGGACAGGTGCTTTCTGCCGAAAACCGCTTGCAGATGTATGTGCCGGTGGGGTTTGCCCACGGCTTTTGCGTCACCAGCCGGCACGCCGAGGTCATCTATAAGTGCACCGACCTGTACAACCCGAAGGGAGAGCGTTCGGTGCGCTGGGACGACCCGCAAATCAATATTTCCTGGCCACTGGACAAGCCGCTTCTGTCCGATAAGGACGCCGCCGCCCCGTGCCTTGCCGATATGGACCCGGCGGATCTGTTTGTCTATGAAAAATAAAGACTTTTTGGCACGCACTCCATGACGCACACCTATCTTGTTACCGGCGGTGCCGGGTTTATCGGCTGCAATTTTGTGCGTCACCTGCTGGCCACCGACAAAGGCGCGCGGGTAGTCAATCTGGACCTGCTCACCTATGCGGGCCGCAGGGAAAACCTGGTCGACATGGACGGCGCCGACCGGCACCTGTTCGTCCACGGTGATATCCGCGATAGCAAACTGGTGACGGCATTGATGGACGGCAGCCACGCCGACATGCAGGCGGGCGGTTTTGCCCCCATCACCCGGGTGATCCACTTTGCCGCGGAGTCCCACGTGGACCGCTCCATCACCGGCCCCGAGGAATTTGTCACCACTAACGTGCACGGCACCTTCACCCTGCTGGAAGCGGCCCGCCACGCCTGGGACGGCAAAGATAATATGCGCTTCCTGCATGTCTCCACCGACGAGGTGTACGGCTCTTTAGGGCCGGAAGGGTATTTCACCGAGGACAGCCACCTGGCCCCCAACAGCCCGTATTCGGCTTCCAAGGCCGGTTCCGACCTGCTGGTGCGCTCGTTCGTGCATACCTTCGGACTGCCTGCAGTGACCACCCGTTGCTCCAATAACTACGGCCCGTACCAGCTGCCGGAAAAGCTGATTCCGGTGACCATCGACTGCATTCTGGAGCGGCGCCCCATTCCCATCTATGGCGATGGCAAAAACGTGCGCGACTGGCTGTACGTGCTGGACCACGTCAAAGGTATTCTGGCGGTGCTGGAAGGGGGTAAAAATGGCGAGGTGTACAACATCGGTGGCCACAACGAGTGGGCCAACGTCGATATTGTCGGCCTCATCTGCGATATGGTGGATGCCCGTGCCGAAACTTCCGGCTCCCGCGATTTGATGAAGTTCGTCACCGACCGGCTGGGCCACGACCGGCGCTACGCCATTGATGCAGGCCGGATGCAGCGCGATCTGGGCTGGCAGCCGGAACATACGTTTGAAACCGGCATCGCCGTGACCATCGACTGGTACCTGGCCAACAAGGCGTGGGTACAAAGCGCCCAAAAAGGGCTATAAGGTGAGGGGCGACAGGTGAAGATTGCACTGATCGGTGCCGCCGGGATGCTGGGGCGGGACGTGATGGATGTCATGGCCGCCCATCACCCGATGCACCCGTACCCGAAAGAGGCGCTGGACATCACCGATGCCGGCCAGGTGGTGCAGGCCATGGAAAAATTACAGCCCGATGCGGTGATCAACTGCGCTGCCTTTACCAACGTGGATGGCTGCGAAACCGAGCCGGATACAGCCATGCGGATCAACGGCGACGGGGCAAAAAACCTGGCCGTGGCCGCAGATAAGGTGGGGGCGCGCCTGCTGCATATCTCCACCGATTATGTATTCGACGGCACGGCAAAGGTGCCGTATGTGGAGTCCGACCCGACAGGACCTGTCACCGAGTACGGCAAGAGCAAACTGGCCGGGGAAGAGGCGGTACGGGGGGCGTGCGACCGCCATTTCATTATGCGTACCGCGTGGCTGTACGGGGCTCACGGCAATAATTTTGTGGCCACCATGCTGAAGCTTGCGGCCGAAAAAGATCAGCTCACCGTGGTGGACGATCAGGTGGGCAGCCCCACCTGGACCCGCGACCTGGCCCAGGCCATCCGGCAGTTGATCGAAACCGACGCGTTTGGCACCTACCACGCCACCAACAGCGGGCAGTGCAGCTGGTACGGGTTTGCCCGGGAAATTTTCCGCCTGGGGGGCATCGCCACAAAGGTTTTGCCGGTGACCAGCGACCAGTTTCCCCGCCCGGCCAAACGTCCCGCCTTCTCCGCGTTGAACACGGGGGCGCTTACGGCTCTGGGCATTACTCTCAGGCCGTGGGAAGAGGCGTTGGCGGAGTTTCTCGGGCAGGGGTGACCCCCCGGATTTTTCGGCACGGTTTTCGCTTGTTTTCAGGTGGATGGCCGAAGAGAGGCGGCAACGGATAAAGGCAGGCCGAAGAAAACCGATGGTCAAAAAGAAACTTAAATACAGCGTGGTCATCCCAGTCTACAACAGCGAAGGGATCGTGGGCACCACCCTGGACAGAACCGCAGCCTTCTTCGAAAGCCGCAAGCTGGACTACGAGATCATCGCCGTAAACGACGCCAGCCGGGACGACAGCTGGCGCGTGATATCCGAAAAAGCCAAGGAAAATCAACATATTACGGCGATAAATCTGCTTCGGAACTACGGTCAACACAACGCCAACATGTGCGGCTTTACCCATACCACCGGCGACTGGATTGTCACCATGGATGACGACATGCAGAACCCGCCGGAGGAGATTGCCCACCTGATCGAAAAAGCCGAAGAGGGGCACGATCTGGTCATCGGCCGCTTTAAAGATAAAAAGCACGCCGGGTACCGCAAGTTCGGCACCCGTCTGGTGGGGTACATCAACCGCCAGATTTTCTACAATCAAAAAGGGCTGATACTGACCAATTTCCGGCTGATCCGCCGGGATGTGGTGGACCGGATACTGGGCTATCGCACCAGTTATCCGTATGTGCCGGGGCTGGCCCTCATGTTTTCCAACCGCCGCGCCAACGTGCTGGTGGAACACCGGGACCGGGAGGTGGGTGTCACCAACTACAGCCTGTTTAAAATTCTCAAGCTGGTGGCCACTATCCTGTTCAACTACTCCTCCTACCCGCTCAGGCTGGTGGCGGCCATCGGCATCGGCCTGTCTCTGCTCAGTTTCGGGCTGGGGCTTTACTACCTGATCGTGGCCCTGTTCCACGAGAGCCAGGTGCCGGGCTGGACCACTCTGGTGGTGATGCTGTCGTTCTTCAACGGGGTGGTGATTTTGATTCTTTCCATGCTGGGGGAGTACCTGGTGCGCCTGCTCAACCAGAGCAGCTCTACCGAAAGCTTCCACATCAAGGAGCTGGTGCACTCCGGTGACTGAGCGCTTTTTCATTGTCGGGGGGCAGCGCTGTGGGACCACCTATCTGTATCACCTGCTGGCCGGGCACCCGGAGATTGAAATGGCGGTGCCGGTGCGGCCGGAGCCCAAATTTTTTCTGGACGATGCCCTGTACGAAAAAGGGCTGGACCACTACGAGCGCACCTTCTTCGCCGGTAAACCGGGATCGAAAATAAAAGGGGAAAAGAGCACCAGCTACCTGGAGTATGAAAAAGTGGCCGCGCGCATCTCCAGCGCCTTTCCGGATGCATCCATTCTGGTGGTGGTGCGAAACCCGGTGGAGCGAGCCATGTCCCACTGGCGCTTTTCCACACAAAACGGCGTGGAGAGCGTGTCCATGGAAGAGGCGTTCCGTTAGGAATCCGAACGGGTGAAGGAATTTAATCGCAGCCGTTTTTCCGTCTCACCGTTCGCCTACCTTGCCCGTGGCCGGTACCTTGATTACATTCTCCCTTACGCCCGCCATTTTCCCAAAGACCACATCAAGGTGGTCACCCACGAGTCGCTGGTGGGGCCGGATGCAGTGTGGCGGGAGGTATACGATTTTCTGGGGGTGGACCGGCGCTTTACCCCGGACGGAGTGGGGGAGGCGGTCAACAAAAGCGCACCGGTGGCGGCGGGAACGGATGATCTGTCGCCCGAACTGCATCGCTACATGCTGGACTACTTTGCAAAAAGCAATGCACAGCTTGCCACCTGGGCCGGGCTGGACCTTTCCGGGTGGCAAAGCGTCGCGGGAGAGGCCTCCTGATGGTGGTGCTGATCGTGCTGATTGCCGTGGTCATTCAGGTGATCGCCGCTGTGAGTCTGAAGGAGCTGGCCGATCGACCGGAGTTGCCGCTGGTGCTGGTGACGGCGGGCATTGGCGCCGTGGCGCTACTAAACGGCGTGCGCTTTCTGGTGTGGGGGTACGTCCACAAGCGCTACCCGTTGAGCCATAGCTACCCGTTGAACAGCATGTTTTTTCCGCTGATGCTGGCTGTGGCCTGGGCCTATGGCGAGGCGATTCGCTTCAATCAGGTGGCCGGAACGGCGCTGATCAGTCTGGGCGTGATCTGGATTGCGCTGAAACTGCACTCCGATCAGGAGCCGATGTGAAACGGGCGCTGGAAACGAAAAAACCGTGATCGATCTTGCCGATATAGCGACCAATCTGAAAGCCGATAAAAACGGCATCTGGTTTTCCCGGGGCACCACGGAAGTCTCCTATCCGGAAGAAGGCCACTCGGAGTGTCACGCGATTGAGCAGGACTCGTTCTGGTTTGCACACCGTAACCGCTGCATCCTGGAAGTGATGAAGCGGTTTCCACCGGGGGGAACGGTGTTCGACGTGGGCGGGGGCAATGGGCATGTGTCCGCAGCGCTGGCCGCGGCCGGACAGGATACGGTGCTGGTTGAGCCGGGTATGGAAGGTGTGCTGAACGCCCGGTCCCGGGGCGTTTCGCCATTGGTATGCGCCACGCTGGATGACGCGGGCTTCAAGCCCCACAGCATTCCCGCCATCGGCATTTTTGATGTGCTGGAGCACATGCCGGACGAAGCGGGTTTTCTGCACTCCCTGAAAACCCATCTGGCTCCCGGTGGGCGGCTATACGTTACGGTACCGGCATACCGCTGGCTATGGTCGGTGGAGGATACCTGTTCGGGGCACCACCGCAGGTATTCCCTGGGCGGTCTCACCTCCGTGCTTCAGGCGGCAGGGTTTCAGGTGGAGTACCAGAGCTCTATGTTTTCGTGTTTGCCCCTGCCAATTTTTCTCTTTCGCACCATTCCGTCCTGGTTACGGCTGCGAACGGCCCGGCAGTTCGAGCGCAACCAGCGGGAACACAAAAATGGGGGCGGGGGCTGGCTGAGTGGCCTGCTTGCCGGGGAGTTAAAAAAGATCGCCGCAGGCCGCACGGTGCGGTTTGGGGGCAGCTGTCTGGTTGTGGCGCGCTACGCGCCGGATGGTCCGTCCGGCTGAATATGGCAATCTCCTGGCTTGAACTGGCGTTGGCGCTGGTGACCGCTGCCGTGGGTCAGGTGACCTACAAGCTTTATTTTCGCGCGGGCAAACGGCACTATCTGGTGCTTACCGTATTCTTTTTTGTGCTGGCCTCGGTCTGTGCCTTTCTGGCGCTGAAGCAGTTGTCCATCGGCATCGTGTATATGAGTACCGCCCTGTCCCAGTTGCTGGTGGCGGGGCTGGCTTGGGGTGTGTTGAAGGAACCATTGAGCCGGGATCACGGCATTGCGCTGGCGCTGATTACCTCGGGTGTCGTGCTGTATGCCTGGTAAGTGGCGCTTGCCCGGGTGGTGCGCCCGGTGGTTGCCGGACACCGTGTCCGCACGTCGTACCGCCCTGTTTATCGGACTGGTCGTCACCGGCCTGTTGCTGTTCGACCTGGCTTTTCTGGCCTACGGCACTTACCGGATACCCGAATACGACGGGCTGTATTATTACCTGCGCTCCGGGCAGATTATCGCCTGGCTGGGCGATCTGCTGCCGCCCATCAGGCAGCTGTTTTCGCATTCCGGCTTTTCCCCTGAGTATGCGGGCTACTTTACCTTCGATAAACTGACCCTGAACATGGCCAAGCAGGGGATCGGCTACCCGATGTTTCTTGCCGGGCTGCAACTGATTGTCGGGGAGGGGCAGGATCGGGTCCGGATCGGTCAGGCGCTGTTGCACGTACTGTCGGCCCTGCTGGTGTACCGGGTTGCGGTGGACCTGTTTTCCCGCAAGGTGGGGCTGATCGCCCTGGTTTTGTTTGCGCTCTACGTGCCGTTTACCTACATGGTGTCGCAGTTGCGGGCCGAAAACCTGTGCGTGTTCCTGATCCTTGCGGCGATTCTTCTTGCCCACCGCACGCTTTCCGCCGCCCCCGGGTGGCGGCCGGTGCTGGGATTTCTATTCGGGCTGACGCTGATCTGGCTGGCCCTGACCCGGCCGGTTTTTTCGCCCATGGTCGCCGTCATGCTGCTGCTCTGGCTGGCGGTTGCCATCCACCGCTGGCGGACGGAGCGAAGTGCTTCCCTGACGGGGGCCATGGCCATGGTGCTGGTTGCCTTTCTAGTGCCGTACCTTGTGTGGCAGAGCGCCGTGACCCGCGTGCATCACCTGGATCACTTCACCTTCTCCACGGCGGGCCCGCGTGTCGTCACGGGCAGTCTGGCTGAGTCGTACGACGTGCGCACCAACGGCTGGCCGCGTCCCGCCGCGTTTGTCGGAAAGGGGGGGCGTTCCGTGCAGCCCATTCCTGCGTGGAATTCGATTCGGGAGCACCCGTTCGACAGCCTGATGCTGCGGGTGGAAAAATTTTACCGGCTGTGGCGTCGTCCGGTCACGGTCTACACCAATCCGATGGTGATCCCCCGGGGGGTGACCGATGTGCTGCACGTGGCGGTCATTACGCTGGGACTGGCCGGACTGTTGCTTGTGCGCCGCAACGTGGCGTGGCTGTTTTTGCTGCTGCCGGTGTTTTATTCGTCTGCGGTGTACACCTTTTACTTTTCCGAGGAACGGCGGTTTATCTATCCGGTGATGGCGCTGGTCATCATTGTGGCGGCAAAGCTGTTGCAGGAGGTGGCCCCCCAAGTGCGGGACCTTTGGCGACGGACCCGGTTTCGCCCCGACCGCGGAATGGTGGCCGTACTGGCAACCCTGGCGCTCTCCGGGCTGTATGTCTACGCCGGTGCCGGGGCGGTGCCGGTGCCCGGAGTCAGTGGGCGGCTGTTTCACCTGCTTGCGGCGCTGCTGTTTTCGGGGGCGCTTGCGGCATTGGGCTGGCGGGCCACCGGGTGGCTGCAAAAGCCTGCGGAAAGCGGTCGCCCGCTCCGGCTTGCGCTGGTGCTGACGCTGGTGCTGCCCATCGCCGTCCATCTGGCATGGTTTCACGACTGGTACAGTTGGAAGGTGACCCTGAAACACCCGGGTCAGGTGGCCGAGCAGGTGATCCGACTGCCGAGTGGACTGGATCCCAAACGGGTGGCCGTTGCGCGGTTGCACCTTGATGTACTGGACCGGGACGGGAAACTGGACAACCTGACGGTGGCCATAAACGGGGAACCACTCGACCGTTTCATTCCGGGCCGCCAGCTTTCCAAAAGTTATCAATATGTGGTGGAAAAACTGGCGCCGCTACAGTTGGATATCGACTGGCAGGCGGTGGATCTGGCACCGGACACCCCCATGTGGCTCACGTACCCACTGGATTTCAGCGTTTTTTCGCCCCGTGAATCACTGATCATTACCGTGGGCCTGAACCGGGTGCCCGCCCACAGTGGCGAATTTGTGGACCTGGCGGGTGCGCTGCCGACCGGGGCGGAAGGGACCATAAAGGGGCCGGTTCCGTGGCTTGATCGTAAACTGCTGAAAAAAATGCGTCCGGTGCCGTTTGCCGGAAGAGGCTCGTACTGGCGGTACCAGACCTACGGCGATATGCGGATTCACCGGACCATGCAGTTGTCAGGGGATTCGGAAAGCCGCTATGTGACCGGCGTGGGCACGGACCACGAACAGGCGGCACAGGGCGACCTGTCGGACGATCTGCTGTTTCAGACCGGTGGCTACCGGATCAGGTTACAATTGATTACCCGTGATGGAACGGAGCTTTTTTTGTGATGGTCCCCAAGACAGGTGGAGGTGTGTTGTGACTGTTCGATTTACCGTTCCCCACATTGTTGGGCGCGAACTGGAATACATTCGTGAAGCCGTGGAAAACGGCCGTCTGGCGGGCGGCGGACCGTTTTCCGGCAGGTGCGGCACCTGGCTGGAGGCGCGCACCGGGTGCCAGAAATCGCTGTTGACCCACTCCGGTACCGGCGCACTGGAAATGTCGGCCATCCTCTCCGACGTGGGATCGGGGGACGAGGTCATCATGCCGTCGTTCACCTTTGTGTCCACCGCCAACGCCTTTGTGATGCGCGGCGGCGTGCCGGTATTTGTAGACATCCGCCCCGATACCCTGAATATCGACGAAAAACTGATTGAGGCCGCCATTACCGATCGCACCCGGGCCATTGTGCCGGTGCACTACGCCGGGGTGGGGTGCGAAATGGACACCATCATGGAGATTGCAAACCGTCACGGCCTGATGGTGATCGAGGATGCCGCCCAGGCGCTGCTGGCTCGCTACCGGGGGCGGGAGCTTGGGGGCATCGGCCACCTGGCCGCTTTTTCGTTTCACGAGACCAAGAACATCATCTCCGGCGAGGGCGGGGCGCTGATGGTGAATGACCAGGCTTACGCGGAACGGGCCGAAATCATCTGGGAAAAAGGCACCAACCGGCGTCAGTTTTTCCGGGGTCAGGTAGATAAATACACCTGGGTGGACGTGGGCTCGTCGTTTTTGCCCAACGAGTTGACCGCCGCCTTTCTGCTGGCCCAGCTGGAGGCGTCCGAGGCCATTACCGCCCAGCGCATGGCGGTGTGGAATACCTATCACGCGGCCTTTGAAGCTGCAGAAGCCGCAGGACGGATACGCCGCCCCGTGATCCCCGACCATTGCGACCACAACGCCCACATGTATTACCTGCTGTTTCCGGACGGGGAGGCCCGCAATCGGGCGCTGAAGCATTTAAACGATCAGGACATCCGTGCCGTGTTCCACTATATTCCACTGCATTCCGCCCCGGCGGGAGAGCGGTACGGGCGGCCCCACGGCAAGATGACCCACACCGATTCGTTAAGCGCCCGCCTGTTGCGCCTGCCCCTGTGGTCCGGTATGTCAGAGGAGACCGTGGCCGCTGTGATCGACGCGGCGCAGGACTTCTAGGCGACAAACCGCCGTGACCCGTCTGCCGCGCACCCTCTCCAGTCCGCGCCTGCGAAAGCTGCTGGTGTTCACCGGCCTTGCGCTGGCCGTGACCGTGCTGCGCTCCCTGATGCTGGCCCAATACGGTACGTGGCAGATCGACGAGGAGCGGGTGGTGCTCATCGCTCTGGGGTTCATCGATTTCGACCTGAACCCCAGGTGGTTCAATTATCACCCCCTGGCCATGTATATCCTGGGGGCCGTCTATTTTGTCCAGTATCTGGGGTACCGGCTGTTCGGGCTGGTGGATTCCAAGAGCGAGTTCGCCTCCCTGCTGTTTTCCGCCGATGCCCATCTGTACGTGCCCGCCAAATTTCTGTTCAGCTTTGCCTATACCGTGGGGTGCCTGCTGCTGGCGCTGATGGTGATCCGCCGCACCGGCAGCCGGGCGGGGGCGGCGCTGGTGTTCGTGGCGGCCATTTTTACCGGCGATGCGATCATCGCCGCAAACCAGATCAAAATTGATACGTTCGTGTTTTTGTTTCTGGCGGTCATGGTCTATTTTGCCTGTTTTGCCGAAAAGCGCCTGACCCATGTGCTGGTGGCCACCGCCGCCTGCGCTGCGGCTTTCGCTACCAAGATACCGGCCATTGTCCTGCTTCCGGTGCTTTTGACCCAATTGGGATACGATGCCTTCAAGGGCCGCTACCCGTGGCGGTATGTGGCCATTGCCGCCGGGCTGTTCCCCGTGTTTGCGCTGCTGTTCATGCCGTATGCATTGCTGGAGTTCGGTGCCTGGAAGGCCACCTTTGAGCGCACCTTCTTGCGCGCCTCGGGCAGCTTTCATCACGTGGGCAAGGCGTTTCACAGCGGGTTTTTGGACAAGTGGGCCAACCTGCTGGGGGAACTGGCGAAAACCAGCGGCTTGTTTGCACTGGTGGGCAGCGTCCTGTTTGCCGGATATACGGCGCTGCGCGCGCGCTCCATGCTGTTTGTCTTTCTGTTTGCTTGCGCCTATGCAGTGGCCTTTTCCACCAGCGGCAACCTGGACAGCTACTGGCTGAGGCCGGTCTATCCATTCCTGTTGCTGTTGCCGGTGCTGCTGGTATTACTGCTGGCAGAGGTGGCTCCGGTGCGCGACCGGCTTTCCCCCGTGGCCGCCCGTTTGCGGCCGGGGATCGATCCTGCCCGGGGCGTGCGAGGGCTGTTGCTGGTAGCCGTGGCGGTGCTGTATACGGCAGCCCTGGCAGGGAATGCGCCGAAGTTTTTTGAAGGGTTCCGTGCCCTCCCGACAGATACCCGCGTGGCGTCCGCCCGCTGGATTGAACAAAACCTTCCCGCAGGCACACTGGTGGTGCTGGAAGGCCACCTGCCCCATTACCACCCGGCTTTGTATACGCCCAACTGGGCCACCCAGCTTGCTGCCGATAACTATGCCTACCCCCACGTGGCGCAAAACCGGTTGCTGATGGCCGGATTGAAAGACTATCTGGACAGGGCGAAATCCACCCGCAAGCCGTTCCGGCTGGTACTCATGGATAAAAACATCGCCACCGGCTACGACATGACGCGCATGCGGCTTGCCGCCGGGAGCTATGTGGTGATTTCCTCAACGATCTACAACCGGTTTTACCGGGAGAATGTGATGACGCAGAGCCCCACCCTGGCGCAAAACGCCCAGGCGTTCTACGCATTTATCCGCGCGCAGGAGAAGGTAGCGCAGTTTTCCGGCCGGGGGCCGAAAATCGATATTTTCCGGATGCGGGAGGGGCTGAATATGCCCCCGGCGCCGCCTGCCCCCACAGGCTGACTCCGAAGCGTTAGACGAACAGGCTGATCTTGGCCTTGCTAGCGTATTCCAGAAACGTGGCCGCGCCGCCAATATCGACGCCATCGACCAGTTTTTCTTTTTTGACGCCCATCACGTCCAGGGTCATCTGACAACCGATCAGGGTGACGTCCAGTTCCTTGGCCATCTCGATAAAGCTGGGGATGGATTCGAGTTTCACCCGGCCCATCCAGCTTTTCATCATCGTGGTGGCCGCCATGGTCATGCCGGGGAGTACCCCCAGGATGTTGGGTACGGGCATCGGCATGGCCGGGTTGGCCAGGGGCGGCACCTTCAGGCTGCCGTACTTATCCTTGTTGATAATGTCCAGCCCGTAAAAGGTGAAGAAGATGCCCGCTTCCATATCCATGGCCGCAGCGGTGGTGGCCAGAATCAGGGGCGGGTAGGCCATGTCCAGACTGCCTTTGGAGGCAACGATGGCCAGCCGGTCCAGTTGTCCGCCTGCCTCCTGTTCGGCTAGGGCTTTCGCCACCCGCTCGTCCACCAGTTTGCCCAGCTTTTTATCCAGCAGGGCCTCCATCCGCTCTTCGACGATCTGATCAATATCCACTGTTGTTTTAGCCATTTTTTATGTTCTCCATGATTCCGGCGGAGGGCACCTTTTTTGGCCCGTTACACACGACGGGAAAACCCGCTAAATACCGCCCGGTATTACTAAAAAGATATCAGCTTATTTGATCTTGCGTATGAAATAGCTGAACACATCGCCGTCCCGGGCGCTATCCACCAACTCGTGACCGGTTTTGGAGACCCATGCGGCCATGTCGTTTACGGAGCCGGGATCGGTGGCCATCATCTTGAGCATCTGGCCCACCTCCATTTTGTCGATGGCCTGTTTGGTCTTGATGATGGGGAGCGGGCAGCCCAGCCCCCTGCAATCCAGTTCCTGCACGGTCTCTAAAGTGTTGCTCATCGGTTTTGTCCTTTTTCTGTTACCACAAAATCACACGGGTATGGGCCAGCATCAGGTCCCTTATTTCCTCATAGGTCAGGGCACTGTGCGGGCAGTTTTTGATATCGCGCGCGGTCAGGTCGTCCTGCGCCACTGACACATCACACGGAAACGGTCCCTGATTCAGCACCCCGTCCTGAATCAGGAGCAGCCGGTCACCGCCGTCAGGGCCTGTTTCCACCGCATCGAATACGAGTGCGGTGTCCAGGTTGCGGAGGATATGCAGGGTGTTCATCGTTACGTTACGCCTTTAAAACGGAATCACTACGTCGGCACTGCGGACGATATCCAAGATGGTCTTGCGGCTCTCCAGCGTGACGTCGTCGCGCAGGGAGTCTATTTTGTACTTTTGCACGGCTTCCTCTTCGGCCACGGAGCGGATGCCCACCGCTTCGTAATAGCCCAGAAATTCCGCCACCGAGGGTCGGTCCACCACCTCGGGCGCAAAGTTAATGGCGTTGAACACCCCTTCGCCCATCATCGCCACAGTCACCTCGTTGTTGCTCAGGGTGAGTCCCAGCCCCAGGCGAAACGCCTCCAGATTCTTGATGTGGTTGAGCGGGGTATGCCGGAGCAAAAGTACGACGCGTTTCACTGGATTTGCCTAGCCAAAATGCAAAAAGTAATCGGATGCGGCCACAATATCGGCCAGATGGTCCTGGCTGCGGCACTCCACCCCGTCGATAAAGTCGGCTTCGCCAAACCCGCGAATATCGCCCGTGGTGAGGCACAGGGACACCTTGAGCCCCTTGTCCATCAAATCGTGCACCCCACCGAACAGCCGGTACGGCGAGTCGTTTTTGAGCACGTTATAGATGCCGTCGTTCATCAGGAACAGTTCTGCGCCGTGACCGGCTTCCAGAAACACCTCCAGCAGCTTGCAGGCCGAATAGGTGTTCTGGTGCTCCGGGCTGGTATTGAGCAGGATGCCGATCTGTCTGGTCACAGGAGACACTTACCTAGGCCTTGCGGACCACCAGGGTCCATTCCGGGCCGTCCGACTCGGTGAGGCTGATGATTTCGTGCCCTTCATGGGCGATGCTGCGGGGCACGTTTTCGGCCGACGGAGCGTAGTCGATCAGCACCTTGAGCACCTGTCCGGACGCCAGTTTTTCCAGGGCCAGTTTGGATTTTACAAAGGTGATCGGGCACACATCGCCACGGATATCCAGCACTTGATTCACTTCTGTATCGGCCAGCGCATCGCTCATAACACATTCTCCATGAGGCGCTCGGCCTGGGAGCGCGCATCGTCAAGTTTTTCGTTTAACACACCACGCAGCAGGTCCAGGGCCTCAAGCACTGCGGGATAGCGGATGGAATAGTGGATCGTTGTCCCTTCCCGTTGGGTGGTGACCATCCCCCGTTCCCGCAGCACCGCCAGGTGTTGGGAGACGTTGGACTGCCGCACGTCCAGGGCACTTGCCAGTTCCGTGACAGACAACGGCCGCTCCGCCAGAGCATATAGAATCAGAATACGTTTAGGATCCGCTATCGCCTGACACAATTCGGCGTGTAGCTGGTGGATCTCCTCGACAAACCCACGTTTCATATTGTTCCAAGTTTAAGCGCGTATATTCGCGTACTTGAATATACATCGACAGCGGAATCGTGTCAATAATTCAACAGATCGTGTTAACCGGTGGAATTACGGGTTCAGGAACCGGTTGATGCTGGATTCAAACGCCGTGAACGCCTTGGCGCCGACGATCATATCGCCGCTGAGCATGCCGTCTGCCCGGGTTTTTCCGAGGACAAACGACGGGGTGCCGGTGGCGCCGATGGCAATGCCCATTTTGTGCCCGGCATCCACCCGGTCCTTGTGGCGGCCCGATGTCAGACAGGCATTGAATGCGGCCTCGTCCAGCCCCAGCTCTTTGGCGAACACGGGAAGATTTTCCAGTTGACGGATGCGCTGCTGGTTGTTAAACAGGTGTCCGTGCATGTCCCAGTAGCGATCCTGCTCTCCCGCGCAATGGGCCGCCTCGGACGCCTTGGGCGCCTGCTTGTGAGAGGCGATGGCGTTATCGACGAACACGTACCGCAGCTTGCCGGTCTTGATAAATTCGGCCTTGATGCGCGGCAGGGTGTTGATGGTGTGGCGGCGGCAGAACGGGCACTGGTAATCGGAAAACTCCACCATGGTGACCGGGGCGTCTTTCTCTCCCAGAACCGGGTAGCCGCCGATGTTGATGGGGTTGGTGACCTTGGTGGGGCGGGTGCGGCCTGCGGGGCGTGCGGGCGGGGCGGCATCCACTTTTTTGGACAGTTCGCTCACCTCGCTCCGGAGGGCGGCCACTTCAGACAGAATCTGGTCCAGCTTTTCCTCTGAGGTACAGCCGGCGAGCAGCACGGTAAAAATCAGCACCGCAGGGCGTAAAAAATGGATATTCATGGTTTTGCCTCGGCTTGTTGTGCCTGAATGACCTTTCCGGGGGTGCCGCCGCGCCATTCTAACACCAGGGCGCTGGCCACAAAAATGGACGAGTAGTTGCCCACCAGCACCCCCACCAGCAGCGCCAGGGCAAAGTCGTGCAGCACCTCGCCGCCCCATAAGGTCAGCGCGGTCAACACCATCAAGGTGGTCAGGGTGGTCACCACCGTTCTGGACAGCACCTGATTGATGCCCCGGTTGATTACCGCATCCAGCGATTCCTTGTGGCGGCGGCGCAGGTTTTCACGGATGCGGTCGAACACCACCACCGTATCGTTGAGCGAGTAGCCCGCCAGGGTCAGCAGGGCGGTAATCAACAGCAGGTTGATCTCTTTGCCCATGAGGGCGAACAGCCCCAGCACCACCAGCACGTCGTGGAAAGTGGCCACTGCCGCAGCAACGCCGAAGCGGAGCTCAAAGCGCATGGCGATGTAGATCACGATGCCGAACATGGAAATAAAGATCGCCAGGGCCGCATCCTTTTGCAGCCGGTCGCCGATGGACGGGCCGATCTCGGTGACCGAATCCACCACGAACGGGTTGTCCGGAAGCTCGTTGAGGAAGGCGCTACGGATGCCGGCACTCACCTTGTCTTCAATGGTGTTGGTGCGCTTGACGCGGATCAGCAGCTTGCCGGTGCCGGTAAACTGTTGCAGTTCGGCATCGTCATATCCGGCGTCAATGACGATCTGCCGGGCATCGTCGATGGGCACCGGGCGCTCGAAGTTGAGTTGCACGCTGGTGCCGCCGGAAAAGTCGATGCCCAGGTTGGCCTTGCCAAGGCCAATCTGGACGACGGTGAACAGCCCCAGGAGTATCAGCAGACCCGACAGGGCAAACGCATAGTAGCGCTTGCCCAGAAAGTCGATACTGGTTTTTCCAATAATTTCCATCATGGCCAAATCGTTCCCGGTCAGATGCTAAGTCGTTCCAGCCGCTTGCGGGAGTTCATCCAGTCGAAGAACACCTTGGTGCCCACAAATGCGGTGAAAAAGTTAATCAGGATGCCCATGCTCAAGGTGATCGCAAACCCCTTGATGGGGCCGGAGCCGAACAAAAACAGCACAAACGCCGTAATCAGGGTGGTAACGTGGGCGTCCATAATGGTGACAAACGCCCGGTCGTACCCCTGATCCACCGCCAGACGCACGGTTTTGCCCAGGCGCAACTCCTCGCGAATACGTTCGAAGATGAGCACGTTGGAGTCCACCCCCATGCCGATGACCAGCAGGATGCCGGCGATGCCGGGCAGGGTTAAGGTGGCGTTCAATGCCCCCAGCACGCCCATCAGCAGGGTCAGGTTGAGCAGCACCGCAAAGGTGGCGATGGCGCCCGCTACCCGGTAGTAGATCAATATGAAGATGAGCACCAGCACCAGACCGGTTAAGGTGGCGATCAGCCCCGCGCGAATGGAGTCGGCTCCCAGGCTCGGCCCCACGGTGACGTTTTGCAGGATGGTTACCGGTGCGGGCAGGGCGCCGGCCCGGAGCACAATGGCCAGGTCGTTGGCCTCGGCCGAAGTGAAGCTGCCGGAAATTTGCGCCCGTCCGCCGGGGATTTTTTCGCGGATCACCGGGGCCGAATAGACGTTGCCGTCCAGTACGATGGCAAACCGTTCGCCCACGTGTTTGCCGGTGACCTCCCCGAAAATCTGGGCCCCCACGGAGTCAAACTCGATGGAGACATACGGCTCGTTGAACTGGTCGATGGATACCCGTGCATCGGTGAGGGTTTCACCGGTCAGCATGGCGCGTTTTTTCACCACATAGGGCGTGCGGGCAATCTCTACCCCGGAAAAATCATCGAACGTCCGCTGGTACAAAATTTCGTCGTCTTCGGGAATCTCTTCCGGCACGGTGGTTTTGACGGCTTCGTCCACCAGCTTGAATTCGAGCACGGCGGTTTTACCGATCAGTTCGATGGCCCGGTCCGGGTCGTCCACGCCGGGGAGTTGGATCAGAATTTCGTCCACGCCCTGTTGCTGGATCAGCGGTTCCGACACGCCAAACTGGTCAATGCGGTTGCGAATCGTTTCCAGCGACTGGGTCACCGCGCCGGTGAGCAGTCGGTTGAGGTCGTCGGGGCGCAATCGGTAGTGGAGATCTGCGGCCATCTCTTCCTCATCTTCGGAGATGACAGGCTCCAGCGAGGTATAGCGGTCGGTGATGAGCTCTACGATTTTGGCCCGCATGTCGTCGCCTGCCGGAGAGACGATGTGAATGCCGTAGTCGCCCTCGCGGGAGGTGGTGCTGCCGGTAATTTCGGCTTTCTCGATCTGCTGGCCGATCGACTCGGCGGTGCGGTCCATGAAGTTGGATACCGCCACGTCGCGCCCGACCTTGAGCACCAGATGAATGCCGCCCCGAAGGTCCAGCCCCAGGTTGATGCCGTCGCCCGGAAGCTTGTTCTGCACGGACCGGGGGATGACATCTTCCGACAGGCTGGGCAGGAAGTAGACAATCGCCAGCACGGCGATGATCGCAATCGTTATAAATCTGCCCGCAATCGTTTTTTGCATGGTTGTCGCTTAAGGGTAGAAAAAGGCGTTTGCCGTTTACCCCTTGTCCCCCTTGTCGTTGTCGCCGGTCAGGTCGTTTTGCAGCCCCATGAGTTCCGTACGCAGGATCTTCACCCGGGTGTTGTCGCTGATCTGTAGCGATATCACCTCTTTGGTGACCCCCACGATGGTGCCCATCAGGCCGCCGTTGGTGATGATCTTATC
The DNA here is from genome assembly GCA_965371175.1 of uncultured bacterium. Taxonomy (GTDB): domain Bacteria; phylum Nitrospirota; class JACRHL01; order JACRHL01; family JACRHL01; genus CBDUXI01. The sequence continues at coordinate 3,711 of CBDUXI010000036.1, read as the reverse complement.
GCCTTTTTTTATCTCTTCCAGCATCTCGCGGTGTGCCCGCTGACGTTTTTGCTGCGGGCGGATCAGCAGCACATAAAACAGCACAAAAATCAGGATAAACGGGGCAAAGCTGGTAATGAACGTGCCGGAACCGCCCGCTGCGGGGGCACCCTGGGCCCATGCGGCTTCGGGGCCGAAAAACGCCCCCAGTTGTGCGATCAGGTCAGACATGTGTTCTCTCCCTTTGGTACTCCGCAAGTTTTTCGCGGTAAAACAAACCAAACCGGTTTGTATCCAGTGCCTCCCGCACCGACTCCATGAACGCAAGATAGTGGTGCAGGTTGTGAATGGTATTCAACTGGGCGCCCAGAATTTCCCCGGAAATAAACAGGTGCCGCAAATAGGCGCGGCTAAAGTGGCGGCAAGTGTAACAGGTACAGCCCGCTTCGATGGGAGAATCGTCATCCCGGAAGCGGGCGTTTTTGATATTGATGCGGCCCCAGCCGTTAAACAGCCAGCCGGTACGGGCATGACGGGTGGGGATGACGCAGTCGAACATATCCACCCCGCGGGCCACGGATTCCAGCAGATCGATGGGCATGCCCACCCCCATGACGTAGCGGGGGGCATTTTCGGGCAGCAGCGGCACCACCTGATCGAGCACGGTCAGCATCAAATCCTTGTTTTCCCCCACCGAAAGCCCGCCGATGGCGTAGCCGTCGAACCCCGTGCTCACCGTGGCCTCGGCGGAACGAGCGCGCAGGTCCGGTTCAAAGCCACCCTGCACGATGCCGAACAACGCCTGCCCGTCTCGGCTGTGGGCGGCTTTGGAGCGGGCCGCCCAGGCGATGGAGCGGTCGGTGGAGCGGCGGGTCACCTCGTGGGTTGCGGGATAGGCCAGGCACTCATCGAACACCATGGCAATATCGGCTCCCAGCGCCGCCTGAATCTCCATGGACAGCTCCGGGGTGAACTCATGCTTACTGCCGTCGATATGGGAGACAAACTGTACCCCGTGGTCGGTTACGTGGGTCAGGCCGTTCATGCTGAACACCTGATAGCCGCCGCTGTCGGTGAGAATGGGGTGGTCCCACCCCATAAAGCGGTTCAGGCCGCCTAAGCTGTCGATCAGGTCGTGACCGGGGCGCAGGTACAGGTGATAGGTGTTGGACAGGACGATCTGTGCCCCCAGCTCTTCGAGCACGCGGGGGGCGATGCCCTTGACCGTGGCCGCCGTGCCCACCGGCATGAATACGGGCGTTTGCACCGTGCCGTGGGTGAGCTTCAGGGTGGCCCGGCGTGCGCGGGTGTCAGGACAGGTGGCGTGCACCTCAAACGACAGGGCGGAAGATGATTGCATCTTTGCCTGCATCTACATCCGGGTGGGGGCGGAAACCCCCATCAGGGTCAGGCCGTTTTTGATCACCTGACCGACCGCCGCCGCAAGCACCATGCGGGCGTGAGAGGTGGGCACGTCGTTACTGCTGACAAAACGGTGGTTGTAGTAATAGGCGTGAAACAGGCCGGCAAGCTCTTGCAGATAATACGGAATCCGGTGCACCGCCAGTTCCCGCCCGGCCTGATCCACCACTTGCGGGTATTCGGCCAGTTTTTTGATCAGGCTCACGGTTTCGGCTGTGGCAAGCGGGGTCAGGTCCACTTTTTTGGCCTCGTCCGCGCCGTGAAACAGGTTCAGCTTTGCTTCCTTCGCCTTGACCTGCAACTGATGCACCCGGGCGTGGGCATACTGTACGTAATAGACCGGGTTGTCGGCGGTTTGCGATTTGGCCACTTCCAGATCGAACTCCAGATGGGCATCGCTTTTTCGGGTTAAAAAGTAGAAGCGGGTGGCATCCGTGCCGATCTCGTCCACCACTTCAGACAGGGTGACAAACTGACCTGCCCGGGTGGACATGGCCACCGGCTCGCCGCCTTTCAGTAACGACACCAGTTGCACCAGCACGATGGTCAGGGCGTCCGGGTCTTTGCCCAGCATGGTGGTGGCGGCCTTCATGCGGCCCACATAGCCGTGGTGGTCGGCCCCCCATACGTCGATCAGGCGGGTATAGCCGCGCTCAAACTTTTCCTGATGGTAGGCCACGTCGGAGGCAAAGTAGGTGGTGGCGCCGTCTTTTTTCACCAGCACCCGGTCCTTGTCGTCCCCTTTTTCGGTGGTGGCCAGCCAGCGGGCGCCGTCTTTTTTGTAGGCCAACCCCGCGTCGGTGAGCTTGTCCATGGCGGCTTCCACCCGGTTGGGGCTGCCTTTATACAGCTCTTTTTCCGAGTACCAGCGGTCGAAGTGGATGTCGAAGCGGTTCAGCTCGATACGAATCTGCTCCAGAATGTGGGCGCTTGCGGTGGCACAAAAATGGGGCAGCCAGTCCGCCTCGTCCTTGTCCAGCCAGGTTTTTCCGTCGGCCTTGCGGATGACCTCGGCGATTTCTGTGATGTATTCGCCCTGATAGTGGTCGTCCGGCAGGGTCATCTTTTTGCCGTGGGCCTGAGCATAGCGCACATAGGTGGAGCGCCCCAGAATGTTCATCTGGTTGCCCACGTCGTTCACATAATATTCCCGATCCACTTTCGCGCCGCAGGCGGCAAGCAGGCGGGCGATGGCATCCCCCACCACCGCGCCGCGTCCGTGCCCCACGTGCAGGGGGCCGGTGGGGTTGGCGGAAACGAACTCGGCCAGCACCTTCTGGTCTTTGGCCCAGGTGTGGCGGCCGAACGCATCTCCCTGGTCCAGGATATCCGGCAGCATGGCGGTCCAGTAACCGGGGGCCAGGTGAAAATTGATGAAGCCGGGACCGGCGATTTCTACCTTCGCCACCAGTTCAGCGGGAAGTTCCATGTGGTCCACGCACGCCTGGGCAATGTCTCTGGGTTTCTTTTTAGCCTGTTTGGCCAGCCCCAGCGCCACCGGACAGGCCACATCGCCGTGGGCCGCCTGTTTGGAGGCTTCCAGCACAATGGGCGGCAGCGTATCGAAAGCGATTTTCCCCGCGTCTCTGGCGGACAGAAGCCCTTGCTGGATGATGTCGGTAAGTTGCGCGGCCATGGGTTTGAAAACGGCTTGAAAAAGGGGTAAACAAAAACGATAAAGAATAAGGAATTCAGCTTCTCTGGTCAATTCAAGCGGCTCGCCTTGAGCAGCCGGACGGGTGGGGTGGATAATCCATACATCACGCCTGATGCGGCGAGACCCACTTGCAGTATTTCCGACAAAGGGAAAAATAAATAATGGAAAAGACCCATACCAACCGTCTGGCCAAAGAGACCAGCCCGTACCTGTTGCAGCACGCGCACAACCCGGTGGACTGGCACCCGTGGGGAGAAGAAGCCCTGGAGCTTGCCCGCACAGAGGGCAAGCCGATCTTTCTTTCCATCGGCTACAGTGCCTGCCACTGGTGTCACGTGATGGCCCACGAATCGTTTGAAGACGAAGCCACCGCCGAGCTGATGAACCGTCATTTCGTGAATATCAAGGTGGACCGGGAGGAACGGCCCGATCTGGACAATATCTATCAGCTGGCTTACCAGCTCATGGCCGGACGTGGTGGGGGCTGGCCGCTTTCCATGTTTCTCACCCCCGACCTGGGGCCGTTCTGGGGCGGTACCTACTATCCCGACGCGCCGCGCTACGGCATGCCGTCTTTCCGCGAGGTGCTGATGGGGGTGGCCCACCACTACGAAACCAAGCCGGAAGACGTGGCCCACAACGTCACCGCTCTG
>CBDUXI010000035.1:0-25479 GCA_965371175.1 uncultured bacterium | reverse complement strand
GGGCTATTGTGTTACCTATCTGCTTGGGTTGTACCCACCCCGGCCCTCTCCCGCGGAGGGGAGAGGGGACAGATACCCCAAGGTCCAGTATCCGGACCTGTTGACCGATAAATAAACAATTAAACCCCTGTCAGCCGTTGGTTTTTGAGTCGATCTGGTCGATTTTTGGGCCAATCCGGCAGTGGGGAGGGCGTTACACAGTCGGTACAACTTTGTACGGGTCTGTGGCGTCACGGGTCGGCGAAAATGATTTTGCGGACAGAAAAATTGTTGTTTATCAACTGGATATGAAAATCAGCCCGGTTGGCATGAGGGTTGCTCAAGTAAACACATGGAGGTATCGATACCAGCACCATGAGAACACATTCTTCAACAAGCGTTTCTGCATCGGGCATTTTTTTGCGCGGGCAGGGGGAAAAAGGCTTCAGTCTCGTTGAGCTGATGGTGACCCTGGCGATTCTGGGCATCATGGTGGGGATCGCGACTGCGGCCATCCTGACCTCCATGCCGGAAATGCGCCTCAACAGCGCCGTGCGGGAGCTGCTGGTCGACGTGCGCCGGGCCCGCTCCGCCGCGGCGAAAGAAGGGGTGCCGTATTTTCTTTGCGCAACGGGGAATACCACCTACGAGGTGGCCCGGATTGATGATGTCGATACGGCCACCGATTGCGACGGCGCAGGCGTCACGACGATACGCACCGTCGATATGGCGGACAGCAACCCCGGCGTGGAATTCGGTTACATAGGGGGCACGGGTGAGTGCGCCCTGAACAGCGTGGGAGCGGCGAACGACGCCGTCATGTTCCCGTCCGACCGGGCCACGTTCAACACCCGGGGCTCTTCCGTGCTCGGACCGGACCAACTGGGTATGCCGCTTGTGCCGGGGGGCTTTTACCTGACCAATCCGGAATCGGATTTTCCGACCAGCCGGTGCGTCCATGTGTTCGGCCCCACGGGGAACCCCGTGGCGGTTAAGTGGGATGGCGCGGATTGGAATTTAAGCTGATGAAATACAAACTGACAGAGCGCATCCGTGCGTACATTTATCTCCACAGCGGGTTCACCCTGGTGGAGGTGCTGATCACCATGGCGATACTGTCCATTGGCATTCTGGGGGTTTCCGGGCTGACGGTGCATACCATCAACGGCCGTGCCAGAAGCCTGGAGCTGACTGCGGGCACCATCCTGGCTCAGGACCGGCTGGAGGCCGTCAAGGCTGCGGGCTACTGGAACCTTGCCGGCATGCTCGGCGTTGAAAATTACGGCGATATTGCCGATTACGATGAGTACTGGCGTAACACGGTCATTCAGGACGACTTCCCGGATACTGGCATGGCGCTGGTGACGGTCAAAGTCCGGTGGACGGGGGGGTCTTCGGGACGGCTGATCACATCGCAGGTGCGAACCATTATCTCCAAACCGCCGGGCCTGGCGCCGGATGGCTATGTAGAGCTACCGTGACGGGGAAAATGAACGCATGAACACGCAACGCCACATACACAAGATACGCATGCACGGCCAGCGCGGCTTTACCCTCATCGAGTTGATGGTCGCCATGGCGATTTCGCTGATCCTCCTTGCCGGGGTGCTCGGCGCGTTTACCGCCCAGGACAAGGCGTACCGGCTACAGAACAACCTGACCGAACTGCAGCAAAATCTGCGGGTGGCGGTGGAGTTCATGTCGGACGACATTCAACTGGCGGGCTACGGCGCACCCGACGACGAGGACAACTGGGGCATCTGGTACGACTGGGCGCCGATCGCCGGGGTGTTTACCGCCAATCCGACCATTATCGACGGGGTGGCCGGCGCTCCCGACACGCTCATGATCGCCGCCAGCTTTGACCCGGCAGCCACCGAGCTTTCGGCAGACGAGGATTTTGATTCCAAAAGCATGTCAATCGCTGCCGGGAGCGGCGACCAGTTTGACTCAGCCACTAACAAGCTGGTGTTCATCGGCCGGTACGAATATGCCCAGGTGACCAACGTGCCCGGCAGTGGCAGCACCATCAGTATTAACACGGACCCGGCCGACCTGCTGGGCAACGGGTCATCGGCGGACGGCATTCAAACCCCGCGTTACGAGGGGGATCCGGTCGAACTGGTGCAGGTGGTCAGCTATTACGTTCTCAACGAGATGCTGATGCGCGATGACAACGCCGGGAACGCCCTTCCGCTGATCATCAACGTGGAGGATTTTCAGGTGGTGCAGGTGGGCGATTCCCTCAGCGTCACCATCAGCGCCCGCACCCGTCAGGAAGATATGGACTATAAGGATGCCGACCCCGCCAGGACGGACGGCTACCGCAGGGCATCCGTGACCTTCCGCACGGACATGAGAAACCTGTGCACGAATAATTGTTTTTGAGGACCAAGAAGAAGGAGCCACACCATGAACCACAACCGGATACATAAACGGATTTCGGACAATTCTCTGGGCAACGAGCGGGGGATGATTCTGGTGGTGGCCCTGTGGATTCTGGTGTTCCTGTCCAGCCTGGGGCTGGCGGCCAACATGGTGACCCGGGTCGATCTGGACATTTCGGGCAATTACAAAAACGAGACGGACGCCTTTTACCTGGCCGAAGCGGGCCTGGAGCGCGCTTTGGGCAAGATCAATACCGTCATGTACTGGGCCGAAGACCTGGACAACCAGGCGGACGCCTTTGCCGGAGACAACACCCAGCTGATCGACGGCATCTACACCGTGCAGGTGTTTCTGGACGACCCGGATACGAAGATGATGCGCATCGTTTCCACCGGTCAGGTGAACGACACCACCTCGTCCTCGACCGTCGAGGCGATTCTGACCACGGTGGAGTTTGAGATAGACGGGTACGCCTCGTTCAGTTGCAGTTATATCAACCTCAACACCAACGGCACGGTGATCCTGAACGGCCCGTCCTATAGCGCGGGTGACTTTTCCATCGGCGGGAGCGGCACCTACATCGTGAACGGCACCGCCATGGCGCTGGGAAAGATGAAGGTCATGAATGAGGGATGGGTCGATGGTGACGCCATTGCGAATGAACTCATCAAGGTCATCGGAAATTCCGGCGCCGTCTATGACGACGATGACCCGTATACCGCTCACGCCGACGCTGGGATTAACCCCGGGATTGTGATGGGCCGAGCGTTCGCTGGTACCACCTACTGGCAAGTAGGCACCGGGACGCTGATTGGTGGCCCGGCTGCAGAAGCGGCGGTAGCTGGTCTGGGAGACACGGTGACCGACCTGTGCGCCCCGGATATTCTGGCGGCAACCACATATACCCACGAGATGATTAACGGCTACCGGTTGCACGCGGATAGAACCTACAACAGCCCGCTGATACTGCGAGACGGGGACAACGACCTCATGGGTGGCGGGGTTGTCCTGGTGAAGAGCAACCTGCGGGTGGAGGACGATATCTTTTACGATCAGGACGTGGTCCTCGTCGTGGAGGGCAATTTCAACCTCAAGGCGTCACTGGTCCCCGATCCCGATCCCGATGCCGAAGATCAGAACCCCACCGTTGCCGTTTATGTGCCGTACAACGGCGTTGTGAACCTGGATTGTACCGGGACGACGCTTAACGGCTTTATCCAGGCCGGGGCGGTCAAGGACGACGGCACCAGCCTGACCGGTGGCGTGGTGAACGTGGCCCCGGATGGGGGCTGTCCCACGACGATTACGGTTAACGGCTACGTTCAGGCGCTGGATGGCTCACTCAAGGCCGTCAATACCGGCAGCCTGACCGTGAACTACGAGAAGATCGAAAACGACGCCACCCTGAGCCGGTACGAAATCGGCCAGTGGCACCGGCTGTAGCCTGAACTCGAACGGCCCTGACCGCCGGTCCCGGACAACGGGGCCGGCGGTTTTTTTTAGCCCTTCACCTGATAGATGGAACGGGTGTGGCTTTTGACCGACAGGAAGGTGGAGATGAGGGTGACCATGGCCACCGGCAGGATCATGCGGTAGTCGTGGGTGAAGTCAAAAATGATGATGGTGGCGGTAATGGGGGCGTGGGCGATGGTGCCCAGCACCGCCCCCATGCCCACCACCGCATAGGCGCCGCTGGTGGCGGTGACGCCGGGCAGCAGCTTGTGGGCCAGTGAGCCGTAGGCGCCGCCGGTGACCGCCCCCATGAACAGGGCGGGGCCGAACAGGCCGCCAAACCCTCTGGACCCCAGGGTGACGGCGGTGACGATCAGCTTGACGAACACCAGCACCAGCAGCATCTGCCACGGAAAATCTTCCTGCAACGTATGGGCGATGGACTCGGTGCCGGTGCCGTATACGTGGGGGAAAAACACCAGAAACGCCCCTACCACACAGCCGCCCACCACCGGCTTGGTCCACTCGGGCACCGGCATATGGTCAAACGCCTTGCGGCTGGCGCCCAGGGCGTTGGTAAAGGTGGTGGCCACCAGCGCCACCACCAGCGCCAGCCCCAGATAGGTGCCCACCTCCCAGAACGAGACGAAGTGATAATCGGGCACGTGAATCACCTCGGGCCCGATGAAGCTGGTGGAGACAATCGCCCCGGTGGCGGAGGCCAGAAAGATGGGGCTGGAAATACGCAGGTGCATCTGACTCAGCACCACCTCCATGGCAAACGCCACCCCCCCGAACGGGGAGTTGAACACCGCCGCGATGGCCGCCGCCGCCCCGGAGCCGATCATGATGACCTTGATCTCGTCGCGCATCTTTTTGGGCAGCTCGTTCACCCGGAACAAACGGCTCATGGCATCGCCGATCACCGCGCCCATCTCCACGCTGGGGCCTTCCCGGCCGAGGGCGCCGCCGGAGCCGATGGTGATGGACGAGGCCCCCATCTTGAAGAAGGTGGCGCGGGGGTGTAACGGGTGTTTTTCTTTTTCGTGCAGGGTGTCGATGACCTCGGCCACGCCGTAGGTGCGGATGCCCTTGGGAATGAACGGAAACAGCAACGCCACCAGGCAGCCGCCGATCATGGGCAGAATGAGAATACGCCACCACGGCATGCCTTCCGCCAGAATGATCGGATCGCCGCTGCCCAAAAGGAGGGTTTGTACCGCCTCGATCATCCAGGCGAACAGCACCACCGAAAAACCGGTGGCCAGTCCTACCAGAATGGCCATGAAGGAGATCAGGATGTCCCGGTCTTCCTTGAGAATGCGCAGGTAGCTGAACATAAATAGAGGCGGGTCAGGCGTCCTGTTCCAGCCGTTGCACCGCCAGGGAGATGTGGCCGAAGTGACGGCTGGCGCAGGTGAAGATGACCCTTTCCAGCACGCTGTACGGTACGTCCCGATCGCCCATGATGGTGAGCTTGCCGATGAACCGGCCGCCCTGTTCGTCGTACCGGGCGCGGGCCGCTTCCAGATAGCCCTCCAGGGCGTCGGCCAGCCCTTCGATGATGTAGACGGAGTCGTCCGCCTCTGCGCTCAGGCGTGCTACTTCGTGGCCTTCCACCAGAATGCGGTTGTCGACGATGGTGACGGTCAGGGTGCGCTTGGGGGTCTTCTCGGCGCTGGATGACGGCAGGGAGATGCCTTCGATAATCGGCAGGGCCTCCTCCGGGTCGCCCGCCTGCACCAGCAAAAACAACAGCAGGATGGTGAAGATATCCAGCAGGGAGATCATGTTCAGGTTCCGCACCACGCCCCGGTCGCGCGCGCGCGCCTCCATGCGGCGTCGCTGTCGGCCCATCTTCATGGGCGAGTCCCCCCCAGGCGCACGTCGGCAAACAGACTGCCGCCATCGGCCGCGGTGGCGTCCATGACCGCAATCAGGTCGCCGTACGGCGTGTCGGGGCGGGACAGGATATCGATGGCTTCATGCTCCGGGTGTTCCCCCTTGATGGCGACCAGGGCATCACGGATTCCGGCCACGTCGTAGCCGCCCTCTTCGGTGCGGGCAATGGGTGCAAGCTTGGTTTTGCCGGAGACGATGACCACTGCCGCATCGTCCAGACGGATGGACAGGCTGTAACGGTCCTGACCCGGCGGTGGGGGCGGCGGCATCACCTGTGGCGCTTCGGCACCGGGGGTGGGGAGGTCGATCATCAGTACCGACAGGCGTGAAAACACCGCCGTGGTGAGCAAAAACGGCACCAGCACCACCATCAGGTTCATGAAGGCGATGATGTTGAGATCCACCTCCCGGTCGATGTGTGAACGCCGCCGGTGGCCGCGGGTGCGCCGTTTCACTTACGCGCTTTTCCCGATACCTGCACGCCCAGATTGATGAGCTTGAAGGTGTAGCGGTCCAGGGTGTCGATCAGGGCGTTGGTGCGGGCGTGCAGGGCCGAATAAAGCAGCATCAGCGGAATGGCGGCAATCAGTCCGAAGGCGGTGGTGTTCATGGCCAGGGAGATGCCTTTGGACAGCAGCGCCGCCTTCTGGGAAGGGTCGGCCACCGCCACCGACGTGAACGCCTTGATCAGCCCCATAATGGTGCCCAGCAGCCCCACCAGGGTGGCCACGTTGGCCAGGGTCGGCAGGTAGTGCAGGCGCGACTCCATGCGCGGCATGACCTCCATCATTGACTCTTCCACGGCGTTTTCGATGTCTTCCCGGTCCTTGGCCTGATCGATGGACACCAGCCCCGCGTGCAGCACCTGGTGCAGCGGCGTGCGGCCCTGTTTGCACAGGTCGGCGGCGGCGCGGGCATCGCCTTTTTCCATATGGGCGCTGATTTTTTGCCACAGGGCGGACTCGTTCACGCCCGCGCGCAAAATCATGAGCCAGCGATCGAGCACGATGGCCGTGCCGATGGCAAGGATCAGCAGGATCAAATACATGAATACGCCGCCGGATTGAAAAAAAGTAATCAAGGTGGTCATCATCGAAAGTACCGGTCCTTACTGAGCCTTCTCACGGAGCCGTATGGCCTGCATCCACTCGGTCACGGGGGCGGCACGGTCGCCGCCCCCGTCCACATAGCGGCTGTAGGCCGACTTTGCCCGGTCCGGCTGGTTTAAATAGAGTTCGTACAGAATACCCAGATTGTACGGAATGTCCATGTTGTCCGGGTCCAGTTTTTCTGCTTTCAGGTAGCTGTCTCTGGCGGCTTCCATGCGCCCCATCCTGCGCTGGACCACCCCCAGGTTGAAATGGGCCAGCGCCATATCCGGTGCCAGGGCCACGGCCTGCTCCAGGCTGCTTACTGCTTCCGGCAGCAGCCCTGCGCGGGCGTGGATGACCCCCAGATTGGCCCAGGCCACGGCCCGCACCCGCGCCGCTACGGTTTCCGCTTCGGCCAGCCGGGTATAGCGGGCCTGTGCGGCTTTTAGCTGTCCCTTGTCCAGCGCCTGGGCGGCCTGCCGCAAGAATTTGTCGGTATCGGCGGCCGATAGGGCCGTTAGCGGCGCGCGCTCCGGCCCCGCGCACGCGACGGCAAAAAACAGTAGCAGGGGGATCAATCGTGTCGGGATGCGCATCGGTTTGGTCATTGGTTTTGTCCACCTGATTTACCCCGGATTCTTTTTTATTCGCACGGTTACGTCCCCGGATGTGGTAGCCTTCCCGGATCGAATAATCAGCGAATGGGGCTCCATTGTAATACCAACGAATGGTAGTGCAAAGCGCACGGGCCTTACGCTCGTCCGCCTGTGTTGATCGTGCCGTGCCGGGGGGCATTGTAGCAGCCGTGCAAAACGGCGGGGTACAGGGTCTTTTTTTCTAACCCGTTCCTGTTTCGGATGTCGTAAAACCCCCCTTATGAGGGATTGTCGATTCCGGCCGGAACTGGTTGACTTGAGGGTGAGGTACTATAGTAATGACAAAACACATGCGTTTTAATCAATTTTTCCGGCAAACGCTCCAGTCTACCGGCCTGATTGCCATGGCGCTTGCGGGAGTGGTCCTGATGACCGCATCCGGGTGCGGCGGAAAATTTCTGTCTTCCGACAGGGAAACCGCCAAATACATCGAATCCCTCTCCAAGGCCTCCCTGGGTACCGACATGGTGACCGAGTACCGGGTGGGCCCGGAAGACGTACTGGACGTACACATATGGGGAGATGAAGAACTCTCCACCCAGGTTACCGTACGGCCCGACGGCATGGTTTCTGTGCCGCTTGTGGGCGATGTGATGGTGTCCGGGCTGACCGCAGGTCAGATCGGCATGCTCATCTCTGCCGATCTCAAGGCGTTTAAAACCGATCCCAGCGTGGACGTGAGCATTGCCGAGGTGAACAGCTACCGGATTTACTTGCTGGGCGAGGTCAACCAGCCCGGCATGGTGCAGGTGCGAAACTTCACCACCCTGCTACAGGCCATTGCCCTGGCGGGCGGCACCACCCGGTTTGCCAGCAACAACGTGCTGGTGCTCAGAAAAGACCGGGGCGAGAGCATCGAGCGGGTGCTCAGCATCGACTACCGGCTGCTGCTGTCGGACCGTGAACGGCATCGGCCGTACAACCTGGTGCTGTGGCCGGGAGATACGGTGATCGTCAAATAGACGGCATGCGTTCCCCCCTGGCCCTTATTCCCCTGCTCCTGTGCCTTGCCGTAGGGGTCATGTCCGGGACAGCCCGGGCCGCCCTGGAGGTGGAGTTCCGCCCCACGCTCAATCTGGAGTCCGGATACACGTCGATCATTTCCAACGATCCGGCACTTCCACACGTGAAAGACCTTATCACCCGGGAAGGGGTGACCACCCGCCTGTCCGTGAGTGGCAAGTATGCCCAACTGATACTGGGATACCGGGTCAATGCCGTGCAACTGGCCGACCACAACAACCTGAATTACATCGAACACCGGTTGGGCATGGACCTGGACCTGGACGGTCTGGTGCAACGGTTCACCCATTCCGGCAAACTGGATGTGACCGCGCAGATAAGCGTGGATCCGTCGCTGCCGGAGTTGGGGAGCGGGGTTGGTTTCACCCCGTCCGACGAGCGCGACCCGGATGTCGCTACCCGCGCAAGGATCATAGAGGAGCGGCTGCTCGCCGGTGGAGACCTGCTCCTGATTCAGGAAGACCGTTCCGGTTACGCCATGCACCTCGGCCTGAGCTTTTCGGACGAAGCCGGGCGTACCGGGCGCTACAATATAGGCGCTGACCTGAGAGATCACCGGTACGACAGCGATCTGATTCTGGATAAGTCCATCCTCAATGTTTCCGGGGGGTACGTGCGCGGGTTCTTGCGGAGTGAGGTGGGTCTGCAACTTGGCCACCAACGGTATCTGCGGGGAGGCGATCCGGAACGGACCGTGTCATCCGGGACCCTGTCGTTTGCCACAAGCGCATACCGCTTTGGCTGGAGGCTCGGTGCCGGTGCCGCCTATACAGACCAGGATGAGCGCGTTCGCCCCACCGCTTCCGCCGGTATCTACTACCGGGGACGCCGGGTTGCGTTTGACACCGGGCTGCGTACGGACATCGGTGATGCCGACGTGGATGTGATCGGTTTTTACCGCACCCACTCCGTAAATTTCAACTTCTATCCGGCGCGGCCTACCCGCTATCCGTGGTCGGTTTCCGGATACTGGTCGAGCTTTAATGAAAACGATCAGTATACTGGTCGCGTGTCCCAGCGGGTGGTCTGGAACGACGCGATTTCGGGCGGGATTAGCTACACGCGCACCGAAACCCTGATTCAGGATCCGGTGCTGGGCGTGGACCGCAGAAGCTCTGATACGGCGTTGTTGAGTTTTGTCTGGAGGTTTATCTGATGCCGGGGAGACAGGAAAACACGCCGCGCTCGGAACTGGACCAGATCAAACGGTTTGTGCGTGTGGTGCTGCGTCACCGCTACCGGGTGCTTGGCATCTGGCTGCTGGCCATTGCCGTTTCCGGGCTGGTGGCCCATGGGCTGCCGAATGTGTACGTCTCGTCCACCATGATTCTGGTGGAGCCGCAAAAGGTGCCGGAAGACTATGTGCGGGCCACGGTCACCGAAAACATTCAGGAACGCCTGCGGACCATTTCCCAGCAGATTCTGAGCCGCACCCAGATTCGCCAGGCGATAAAGCAGTATGAGTTGAAGCCCGAATTGCCGTTTGGGGAACTGGTGCTGGAACGCCTGCATCTGGGTCAGGTACCCCTGGTGCGTCGCATCGGCGGGCGGCTTGGGTTGTACGGCAGTCAGGACCCGGAAGTGGCCACCAATCAACTGGTTGCCCGGTTGCAGGGCAAGGTAGAGGTGAACGTGGTGGGGCGGCAGGCGTTTTCAGTCAGCTACGAGGGGTACGACCCCCTGTTGGTCATGCAGGTAACCAATGCCATGTCCGGTATGTTCATTTCAGAAAACCTGAAGTACCGGGAATCCATGGCGGAAGGCACCACCGAGTTTCTGGCTTCCCAACTGGAGAAGGCGAGAACGGGACTGGAGGCCCAGGAAGCCGCCCTGCAGGCATTCAAACAGCAGTATATGGGCGCTCTGCCCGGCCAGTTGGAGACCAACCTGCGTACCCTGGACCGGTTGCAGATGGATTTTCAGCGCATCGACACCTCCCTTGCCTCTCTGGCCCAGGAGCGCATCTTCTCCCAGCGCGAGATACTGGAAGCAGAACAGCGGTACGCCGAAAAGCTGGTGGAGGCGCAGGGCTTGCCGGGCGGTGACGAACAACTGGCCCGGCAACTGGTGCAGGCGGATGAACGGCTTTCCGACCTGAAAATGCGCTATACCGACCAGTACCCGGAGGTGGTGGAGATGACCCGCCGGGTGGAAGAGTTGCGTGCCCGCATGCAGGCGCAGGGGGAAGACCCGGATGCCGCGCTGCGGATGCGGGGGGGGCCGGTGGCCAGGCAGCTTGCGCTACGTCTTGCGCGCATTGACGCGGAAAGCGCAAGCCTTGAACGCCAGCGCCGGAGCCTCAAGACGGAGGTGGCGGGATATCAACGGCGGGTGGAAAATACGCCCAGGGTGGAACAATCGCTACAGATGCTGGAGCGCGATCACGGGATCATGCAGGCAAATTACCGCAGTCTGCTGGAAAAGCAGATGGATGCAAAGCTTGCCGAAAGTCTGGAGCGCAGACAGAAGGGAGAGCAGTTCCGGGTGATCGATCCGGCCAATCTGCCGGTGAGCCCGGACAGCCCGAACCGGCTCCTTATTTTTCTGATCGGCCTGTTTGGCGGGCTGGCGGGCGCCATGGGCATTTTCGTCGGCGCCGAAATGATGACGCCCCGGTTCCATGTACGTGAGGACGTGAGCGACGCACTGGGGCTGCCGGTGCTGGCGGTGATTCCGAAAATGGAGACGAGAATGGGGGCAGGCGGCAAACCATGATTGAAGGTTCGGACAGAAACCAGGGCCGTACCGAGGCGTCCGGCACAAAAGACAGGCTGGTCCTGTCTTCCTGGCTGACGGCCCGGGCGTCGGAAGAGGAAGAACGGTTCCGGGTGCTGGGCACCCGGGTGCGCCACCTGACCGGCAGCGATGCGCCGTCCGCGCGGGTGATCGGGGTGACCAGTTCCTTGCCGGGGGAAGGAAAAAGCTATTGCTGTATCAATCTTGCGGCCACCCTGGCGCGGGATTTTCAGCTGAAGGTGCTGTTGATCGAGGCCGATTTGCGCCTCCCGTCCATCACCGATGTGCCAGAGGGGGCGGTGGGGCTGACGACTGCCCTGGAGCAGAAACGACCGCTGTGCGAAGTTGCCCTGTCCACCGATATTGACCAGTTGTATGTGGTTGTTGCCGGCGTCCCGGTAGGGGATGCGGCGGCCCGCTACCTGGGCGGACCGACCCTGCAGCGGGAACTGCTCAAGCTGCGTGAAATGTACGATTTTATTGTGGTGGACTGCCCGCCGGTATTGCCGGTGGCCGACGTGGAGTTGATCTCCGACTGGCTGGACCACCTGTTGATGATCATCCGCGCCGGAGAAACCGAGCAGTCGGTGGTGCAAAATGCGTTGGCGGAGGTGGGCTCGGCCAAGTTGCTGGGTGTGGTCCTGAACGGCTCGGAAGAAGTGGGGGATGGCTACGGATACCGATACCGGTACCCGTAGGCTGAAAATCCGCTGTGCACTACCTGTTTGACCGGTACCTGACCGTAAAGAACGTCGCGTTGCTTGCGCTGGACGTGGGGACCATTGCCGTCGTCACCGCCTGCGCGATCTGGCTGCGTACCCCGGACACACTCTGGTACATCCTGTCCCCTGCCGGTTACCTGCTGCCGATCCTCGTCACAGTCGCCGTCTACATTACGGTGCTCTACTATCAGGAGTTGTATTCCCTGCGGGGCTTGCGGCAATTTCGCTATCTGGCGGTGACCGTGATCCAGGCGGTGGCGCTGGCGTCACTGGTGCTGGTGGTGCTGTACGCCGTGTTTCCGGAGATGCCGGGCAGGCGGGAGGTGTTTCTGGTCAACCTGATTGCGCTGCCGCCGTTTTTGACCCTGGGCCGGGCGTTCTACATCTGGCTCAGCCGGGGCGAGACCCTGTGCCAGCGGGTGGCGGTGCTGGGCGATGCCGACCGGATGCTCGACATGTGCGAGCGGCTGGAGGGGAACGACAACTACCGGGTGGTGGGGGCCATCCTGATGGATGCGGACGAGTGCCCGCAAGGCGTTTCGTGTCTGGGCGTTGTGGACGACTTGCGCGAACTGGTGATCGACAAACACATCGACCGGGTGGTTGTATCCATGAAGGAGCGGCGTGGGCGACTGCCGCTTCAGGACCTGCTGTACCTGAAAACCGCGGGGGTTTCGGTGATGGCCGAGGCCGACTTTCTGGAGCGGGTGACCGGGCGGGTGCCGGTGGCGGGCTTGTCTCCCAGCAGTCTGGTGTTTTCTGACGGATTTAAGCGGATTCAGTTTTACGAGCGAGCCCGGCGCATCCCCGATACGCTGGTGGCGCTGTTGCTGGCGGTGACGCTGTCGCCGTTTCTGTTGCTGGTGGCCGTGCTGATCCGGCTCGATTCCAACGGCCCCGCCCTGTACCGGCAGGAACGGGTGGGACGCGCTGGAAAGACGTTTTTGATTTACAAATTCCGTACCATGCGCCCCGATGCAGAAAAGGAGGGCGCACAGTTTGCCGACGAAAACGATCCGCGGATGACCCGCCTGGGCCGGGTTCTGCGTAAGTTTCGAATCGACGAACTGCCCCAGTTGATCAACGTGGCAAGGGGGGAGATGTCGTTCGTGGGACCGCGTCCCGAACGCCCGGAGTTTGTGGCGGAGTTGCAGGAAAAAATCCCGTACTATTACCTGCGTACGATCATCCGTCCCGGCATTACCGGCTGGGCGCAGGTGCGCTATCCGTACGGCGCCACGGTCAAACAGCACCGGGAAAAGCTGGAGCACGACCTGTACTACATCAAGAACATGTCGCTTACGCTGGATTCACTGATCGCCTTTGAAACCGTACGCGTGGCCCTGGGCCGCAGGGGCGGGCGTTGATGCGGCCCGTGGTGCACCTGATTGCCGCCGCCCGGCCCAACTTTATGAAGGTGGCCCCCCTGTGGCACGCACTGGATGCGGCCGACTGGGTGTCCCCGGTGCTGGTGCACACGGGGCAGCATTACGACCCCAACCTGTCCGCTGCGTTTATCCGCGACCTGGGGCTGCCCACGCCCCACCACAGCCTGGAGGTGGGCAGCGGCAGCCACGCGGAACAGACCGCCGCCGTAATGGTGGCCTACGAAAAATTGTGCATCGAATCCCCCCCGGCGTGCGTGGTCGTGGTGGGCGACGTCAATTCCACCCTGGCCTGCGCCATCGCCGCAAAAAAGCTGAACCTGCCGGTGGCGCACCTGGAGGCGGGCCTTAGAAGCTTCGACCGCACCATGCCGGAAGAGATCAACCGCATTGTCACCGATTCCATTTGTGACCTGCTGTGGACGCCTTCGCAAGATGGCGATGAGCACCTGCTCCGGGAAGGGGTGGAGCCTGCGCGCATTTGTCAGGTGGGCAACATCATGATCGACTCGCTGGAGATGGCCCGTCCCAAGGTGGAGGCCGCCGGCACCGCCCTGGAACTGGGGCTGAAAGCCGGTGAATTTGGCGTGGCCACCCTGCATCGTCCCGCCAATGTGGATACACCCGAAACCCTGGGCGCCCTGGTGCAGGCCCTTGCCGGCGTGGCCAAAAAATGGCCGGTGGTGTTTCCGGTGCACCCGCGCACCGGGGCGCGTCTGAAAGCGTTTGGATTGTGGGAGACGTTGGAGAAAACCGACGGCATGATCCTGACCGGGCCGCTGCCGTATATCCGCTTCATGAACCTGATTTTCTCCGCCCGGTTTGTCGTGACCGATTCCGGCGGATTGCAGGAAGAGACCACCTATCTGGGCATTCCGTGCTTTACCCTGCGTCCCAACACCGAGCGCCCGGTGACCGTGCGGGAGGGCACCAACCAGCTAAGCACCGCCGAAACACTGGCCGCAGACATGGCAAAAACGCTGTCCGCACCGATCTCCGGCAGTTGCCCGAAACTGTGGGACGGCCATACCGCCGACCGGGTGGCGGCCTCCCTGAAGGCATTTCTTGCGGCGCAGGACAAGGGGCTCGCGCCGTGATGGTCAACGGCTTGAGCGTGGACGTGGAGGATTACTTCCACGTTTCGGCCTTTGACAAACATATTTCACCGTCTGCCTGGGACCAGCACGAATCACGGGTGGAAGCCAATACCATCAAGCTGCTCGACCTGTTTGACGGCATGCAGGCGCGGGCCACCTTCTTTACCCTGGGCTGGGTGGCGGAGCGGAATCCGGAACTGGTGAAAGAGATCCACGCCCGCGGACACGAGGTGGCCAGCCACGGCTACCGCCACAAAATGGTGACCCGCATGAGCCCGGATGAATTCCGGGACGATGTGACGAAAACCAAAGACATTCTGGAACAGATCACCGGCGAGCCGGTCACCGGGTTTCGGGCGGCCAGTTTCAGCATTGTGCCCGACTCCCTGTGGGCCATGGAAATTCTGGAGCAGGTGGGCTACCGCTACGATTCGAGCATGTTTCCGGTGCGCCACGACCGCTACGGCATGCGCGGCATACCGCTGGCTCCGCATCGGTGGCCGGGGTCGGATCTGGTGGAGGTGCCTATGAGCGTGCTGCCCCTGTTCGGCTATCCGGTGGGGGTGGGCGGGGGCGGCTATCTGCGCCAGTTTCCGTACCGTTTTACCCGCTGGGCGGTGGGCCGGATTCACCAGGAAAACCGCCCGGTGGTGACCTATCTGCACCCGTGGGAGATTGACCCGGAACAGCCGGTGCAACAGGTGGGCGCGCTGACCCGTCTGCGCCATTACCGCGGCCTTGGCGGATGCGAAAACAAGGTAAAAAAATTGCTGGCCGATTTTCGCTTTGCGCCCATTCGCACCCTGGCGGACCAGGTACGCAACGGCGGCGCATGAGTATTCACTGGGAAGAAGTGAGCCTTGCCGCGCCTGCGGTCGCCGAAAAATGGCGCCAGACCCTGCATAAAAAAGGGGAACACAATACCTGTCTGACCCCGGACTGGATTGCCATATACCGGTCGGCATACGGCCTTGAAACCCGCTGCTTTGTGGTGCCGGATGGGGATACCCACGCGCTTGTGCTGCCGCTGGTGCGGGTGCGCTCCCTGTTTTCCGGCGACCAGTGGATTGCCTTGCCGTATGTGAACGAAGCCGGGCTGTGGTGGGATCAAAAGCGCTTGAGCGCGCGCGACGCAGCCCATGTGGTGGAACAGGTGCAAACCGTGCTGGCGGCGCCCGTGGCACTGCGATGCGCCCCGGACATGACCGTGGGCGGCATTCCCGCCGCTGCCGGAAAAGCCGGTTTTCGTATGCCGCTGCCAACAACCGGGGAAGCGCTGTGGCAGGGATTTCGCCCCAAGTTGCGCGCCCAGATTCGCCGTCCCGCCAAGGCCGGATACACGGCCCATACTGGGGGGGCCGAGCTGCTGGATGCGTTTTACCGGGTGTACAACGAAAACATGCGCGATCTGGGGTCGCCGCCCCACAGTCGAAAATTTTTTGAGATGGCCTTCGCCGCCACGGGCGATGCCGGTCGCGTCATCGTGGTGAAAACGGCCAGCGGAAAACCTGCGGCCGCCGCTTTTTTGATCCGCAACGGCCCCCGTATTGAAATTCCGTGGGCCGCCTCCCGGCGGGCGCATAAACGGGATTCTCCCAACATGCTGCTGTACGAGCGGGCGCTTGCCTGCGGTATCGACATGGGCTGCGCCGTGTTTGATTTTGGCCGTTCCACCGCCGAATCGCCCCAGGATCGCTTCAAGCGCCAGTGGGGGGCGGAAAAACAGGCGCTGGGGTGGGAGGCGTTTGGCGCAGACGGTGCGGCCTGGTCGGCGGACGAGCCGGGTCGGGTGGCCCGTACCGTATCGGCCTTGTGGGCGCATCTGCCTCTGGGCGTCACCCGGATATTGGGGCCGCACCTGATCCGGCGGCTACCGGTATAGGCGGATGATGTTCTCTACCATGCTCCCGGCAGAGAAGCTTCGCTGGGGACTGCTGTGGGCCGCGCTGGTGGTGCTGGCCGCGCCGGTGCTGGCCGATCTGCGTCAGGTGTGGGATGGCCGTCTGGAGCTTTCCCACGGCTACCTGGTACTGCCCGCGTTTTTCTATTTTGTCTGGGATCGGCGCGATCTGTTGCAGGCGTCGCCAACCCGCACCGGCCCGTGGATCGGTCTGCCGCTGCTGTTATGCGCGGTGATCATGGTGCGGACGGGGCAGGTGGGCGGGATTATCTCGCTGTCTTCCCTGGGGCTGGTGATGCTGGCGTGGGGACTTGTGTGGACGCTGGGCGGGGCGGCCCGGGTGCATCTGCTGCTGTTCCCGCTGGGCTTTCTTTTGTTCATGACCCCTCTGTTTGACCTGATTACCAGCCCCCTGCACTGGCCGTTCCAGTTGCTCACCGCCAAAATGTCTGCTTTCGGGTTGCGCGCCATCGGCATGCCCACTTTTCTGGAAGGCCAGTATCTGGTGCTGCCCCACATCTCCCTGCGGGTGGCGCAGGCGTGCAGCGGCGTCGGGTTCTTTATCTCGATCATCGCCGTGGGCATGGCGCTTTCGTATCTGCTCCTTAAAAAATGGAGCCACTGGGTATGGTTGATCTCGCTGGGGCTGGTGACCGGCCTTGTGGCCAACTGGCTGCGGGTGATTTTGATCGGTATCTGGAGCCAGTATTCCACGGCGGTGCTGCACGGCCCCGGCCACGTGCTGCAAGCCATGTTTGCGGCGGTGGTGGCCTATGTGGTGATGTTTGTGGTGGCATGGGTGCTGGTGCGCCGGGAGAGCCATCAAGCCGGCCCCCGTGCGCGGGGCCGCACCGTGGGCAGTTCCCTGTCCTCCGGCTCCGTGGCCGCCGAACGGTCCGCAGTCCGGATGTGGCATCTCACCCTGGGCATCCTGCTTGTCACTGCCGTGCATCAGGTGGCGTTTGCGGTCAAGCCGGTGCCGCTGCAGGCGGGAGTGAACATCCTGCCCATCATGGCGGGCGCATGGCAGGGAAAACCCGGCACCCCGGATATGGCGCCGTTCCGGCTGGACGGGGCCGATGGCGAGCAGTTTCGCGTTTACCACCACCCGGATGGATGCAGCGCGAGCGTGTACATCGCCTACCTTGCCGATCAGACCCAGAACCGGGAACTGGTGAACTATCGCAGTCAGGAATTACACAAGCAGGCAAGCCCGGTCACCGTGCCGCTGGGGGACGGGGAAACCACCCGGATCAATGCGGGGGCCTACGCACGGGGACGCGCCGCGCCGATCCCGGTGCGGTTCTGGTATGAAGTGGGCGGGCGCACCGTTGCCAGCCCGGTGCGGGCCAAGCTGGCCAGCCTGACCCAGGCGTTTGGCCGGGGCAGCAACCACGGTGCGCTGGTGGTGGTTTCCGGCCCTCCCCGTGGGCCGGACGAATGGCACCGGTGCGTGGCGCAAGGGGGCCTGGTTTCCCAACTGATTCCGGCGCTGAAAGGGCGCTTGCCATGAGCGATAACAGGATCAATCCGGAAGCGGGCATCAATCTGGAGGTGATCACCACCTTGGACGGTCTGGCCGATCTGGACAATGGCTGGGAAAAACTGCGGCAGGCGTGCGCGCCGGGAAACGCCTTTTTAACCTGGGAATGGTGCCGCACCTGGCTGACTCACTATCTGGCCCCCGGCAGCCTGTATCTGCTGATTGCCAGAGACCAAAACGGCGCCCCATCCGGCATTGCCCCGCTGGTGATGAGCCCCGGCGGCGGGTGCTGCCGGGCGGTGCGCTTTATCGGTGCCGGGGAGGCCTGCCCGGTTTATCTGGATTTCATCGTGGCTGCGCGGGACCGGCGGGCGTTTACCAACGCGGTATACGACCACCTGTTTGGCCCGGCACAGGCGTTGTGGGACGTATTGGAGCTCGGCCCCCTGCCGGCGGAATCCACCACCCTCGACTTTTTGCTGGAACGGACGGGCCAGGCGGGCAAGGTGGCTCATGTGGCGGACCCGGTCGCCTGTCCGGTCATCGACCTGCCAAAGACGGCGGCGGCGTTTCACAAAGGCTTAAGCGCCAACCTGCGTCAGGACCTGAAGCGCAAGCACCGCAAGCTGGAAGAAGAGGGGGCGGTGCGCTTTCGTCATCTGGATACCACCGGCACGGACGGGGCCGACTTTGCCACCTGTATCGATCTGCATCAGGCCCGCTGGGCCGGGCGGGGCGGCGAGGCGGGGGCGTTTGCCAGCCGCAAGTTCCGGGCGTTTCATCTGCAACTGGCCGACCGGTTCGCGGGGAAAGGCTGGCTCAATCTGGACCTGCTGAGCGTAAACGGCGCCCCGGTGGCCGGGATCTACGGCTTTACCGTGGACGGGATCTACCATTTTTATCTGCCGGGGTTCGACCCGGCCCAAAGCCCCCATGCCAGTCCCGGCCTGTTGTTGTTGATCCGCCGTATCGAGCAGTCCATCGAAGCCGGTGTCACCACCGTTGATCTGTTGACCGGCCTGACCGACTACAAGCTGCGGCTGGCTTCCCGGGTGCGGCGCTGTGTGACCATGCGGGCCTACAACCGCAGCCTCCGGGGTGCGGTGTTTCAGCTATTCCAGGGGGTCAGGGACGCGGTCAAGATCGTGCTGCGCTGATGCCTCGCGTGGTTTGCCCATGAGCCTGCCCCGCACGTTGGCCCCCACCGCCCCCCCCATGCGGGCGGGCGATCTGCTCCGGGGGGTGGCCGGGCTGTTTTCCGGGGCCAAACGGGTGGAAGTCCTGATGGACGATATAAAGGCCGAATTTGGCGTGAGACACGCCTTTGCGCTGGGGAGCGGAAAAGCGGCGCTGACGGTCATTCTGGAGGCGCTGGGCACGCTTTCTGACCGAACCTGCGTGATTATCCCCGCCTATACCTGTTTTTCGGTGCCCGCAGCCATCCGCAAGGCGGGCCTGTCGGTGGTGCCGTGCGATGTGGATCCGCACACGTTCGATTTCAACCCCCAGGCGCTGAAGCGGGCGATCGGCAAGGACACCCTGTGCATCGTGCCGTCCAACCTGTTTGGCATCCCGTCCGACGTGCAGATGATCCGGGGGGCGATCGGCCGCAAAAAAATATTCATTGTGGAAGATGCCGCACAGGCCATGGGCATCCACAGCGATGGGCAGTGGGTGGGCACCCGGGGTGACGTGGGGTTTTTTAGCCTGGGACGTGGCAAGCAGATCAGTTGTGGTGCGGGCGGCATCATCGTGACCGATCACGATCAGGTGGCTGCGGCCATCGACAGCCGGGTGCAGGCGCTGCCCGCTTCGGGGTGGCTGTTCGGGGTGCGAACGCTGCTTGAAGTGGCGGCCACCATGGTACTGATTCGTCCGCTTGTCTTTGGTATTCCGGCCCGGTTGCCGTTTCTGGCTTTGGGGCAAACCCACTATCACGACGACTTTCCGGTGCAGCGTCTGTCCGGCGCACAGGCGGGGCTGTTGTCCTGCTGGCAGGCGCGATTGCACGAATCGTTGCAAAGCCGTGCCCGTGCCGTGGCACAATACCGGCGGGAGTTACCGGGACATGTGGCCGTGCCCGATCTGCCGCTGTTGCGGCTGCCGCTGTTGGCACCGGACCGGCAAACCCGTGAACGCATCTGTACGGAGGCACAGGCGTGCGGTCTGGGAATCGGCGGCTTTTATCCATCGGCGGTGGGCCGGGTGCCCCAGGTGGCGGCGCACTTGCGGCACAGCGGGCAGACAGCAGACTGTCCGGTGGCGGACGATATTGCCGACCGGCTGCTGACCGTGCCCACCCACTATTTGCTAAAGTCTGGAGATCGGGACCGGATTGTGCGCTTTTTAAAACGCTTTTTTGATGGGGATACATGAGTGGTGCACTAAACGGCATGCGCCTGATTGTCAGTGTGGATACCGAGGGGGATGAGTGGGACAGCTACCGCCCCACCGGCGTGTCCACCCGCAACATTGAGCGGATTCCCGAACTACAGGCCATGTTTGACGGGTTCGGGGTGACCCCCACCTATCTGCTTACCTACCCGGTGGCCACCGGTGAGCACGCCTCCGCGATCTTCCGGGAGATTGCTGAACACGGCAAGGCAGAGATCGGCAACCATTGCCACCCGTGGAACACGCCGCCGTTTGAAGAGGCGAACACGGTGCCGAACACCATGCTTTCCAACCTTCCGGAAGAACTGGTGTTCCGCAAGATCGAGGCGTTGCATCAGGCCATTGAGAAGCACTGCGGCGTGACCCCGACCACGTTCCGCAGTGGCCGCTGGGGGTACGGCCCGGCGGTGGCGCGGGCGCTGGTCAAGCTGGGCTACACGGTGGATTCGTCGTGTACGCCGTATACCGACTGGCGGGCGTATTTCGGCCCCGATTTTTCCCATGTGACCAATCGAGCCTTTCGCTTTTCCCCGGACGATATTTTTTCCCCAAACCCGGACGGTCCGCTGTGGCAGGTGCCCGCCACGGTGGGGTATTGCGCCCGTGACCTGGCCCCGGTGCGCTGGCTTTTTTCCGGCATGTCGGGTGCTTGTCCGGTGGAATCCACCACGGCCCGGCTGCTGGTAAAGCTCCGGTTACTGACCCGCTGTTGGTTGTGTCCCGAGGTGTCGAGCCTTACGGAAATGATCCGGCTGGCGCGGGGCGTGGCGAAAAGCGGGCAGACGAACTGCCTGACCATGATGTTTCACTCCACTTCGCTGGAGGCGGGGATGACGCCGTTTACCCCGACTGTAGCCGCCCGTGACCAATTGCTGGATCGTATCCGCGGGTTTCTGGAGTTTGCCATAGAAGCAGGCATGCAGCCCGCTACGCTATCTTCGGCGGCGGATATCACGGCACCTGCTTCGTTGCACGCGGGGGAAAAATCCTCAACGTAGCAGACTACGCCTCCGGTTTCTCCCCCACGCACGCCTTGCACTGCCGCAATCTCCACCGCCTCTGGTCGGCGGCGGATATGCCGCCATCTCCTTCGTTGCTGCTCACGGAAAAATCCTCGACGTAGCACGCTACGCCTCAAATTTTCCCGCTTCGCGCGCCTCGGATATGACAGCATCTCCACCGCCTCCCCTGATTGTTATTCCCGCGTACGCGGGAATCCAGAAAGGGTTGACGTCAGCGGGAAGAGGGGGTCCAGACGGTGATGCGTCTGCCCGATAAAAACTGGATGGTGGCGTGGGCAATCGCCAGATTCACCTGCACGAAAAAATACGGGATTTTAAACACGGTAAAGCGGCGCAGGGTGGTCGATGCAAAGCCGCCTGCGGCAAGCAGATAAAAAATCACCTGTCCGCACAGGGCCGCCGCGTAAATCCAGTGGCTAAAAGCCAGCGCCACAGAGGCGGCAAACAGGGGCGGCATGAACCACGGCACCAGCCAGCGAAACAGCTTGTGCCCGCATACCTGATAAGAAAACAGACCGTAGCGCAGCGGGTTGAACACCCCCAGGTGGTACCACAGGGCCGCCATGCCCCGCACCACCGTGCGTAATTTGCGGGCGTACTCCTTGCTATCGTCGGCAATATCCGCATAGCAGCCGATCACCGTGGGGTCGGATACCGCCCGATAGCCCATGCGGGCGCAGCGCAGAGCCACGTTAAAATCGCTGGGAATACGGGTGTCCCACTGTGCGCACACAACAGCCCTTGCGGCAAAAAAGGAGCCGCTCAGGCCCACCAGGCTGCCCACCTTCGATTCCAGCCGCCGCAGGGCCATTTCGTACTTTACATACGCCCCTTCCCCGGCGATCCGGCCGTCGGCGCGAATCAGCTTGTCTTCGCTGGAGACGGCACCGATTTTCGGGTCGGCAAAGCGGGCGGCCATGGTACGCAACGCCTCGCCGTCAAAGCGGGTGGCCACGTCGGAGAACACCAGTATCTCGCCCCGTGCCTCGGCAATGGCCAGTTGCTGGGCCGCCTCCTTGCCGCCCCGCGCTTTGGCCCGGATCAGGCGCACGCCCCTGCGGGAAAGCCCACGCACCAGATCGTCGGTATGATCGTCCGAGGCGTCGGAGACGACGATGATCTGCAACCGGTCCCTGGGGTAATCGATTTCGAGGACGTTCCTCAGCTTGTCGGCAATGCGCGTCTCTTCGTTCCTTGCGGCGATGATGAGGGTGAGCTCCGGCAACTTGTCCCCGGCGGCGGGCGCCGGTCGGCGGCGGGGCCACAACAGGAGTGTCATGAGTGTCAGGGGATATAGAAAATAGCTGAACGTCACCCCGAACAGGCTGGCCCAGAAAAGATATGTCATATGCCTGGCATCTTTAACAACCTGTTATGCACGCGGCCGTGGGGGTCCGGACCTCGGCCAGTATGATACCCTGCCCGCCGGGAATCCGGACGGGCAGAATTAGGGGCGACATGATCGAGCATTCATCCGCAAAACCGGTTCACGTGCTGCATGTGGTGTCCGGCGACCTGTGGGCCGGGGCCGAAGCCCAACTTTATCACCTGGTCCGGGCGCAGCAAACCGCAAATGATACACCGGTGCAGGTGGCGATATTGAACGACGGGGAACTGGCCAGCCGCCTGAAACAGGCCGGGGTGGCGGTGCGCGTGCTGGACGAAAAAAAACTGTCCGGCCTGCGCCTCATCCGCCGCCTGCGCGCCCTGATCAGGAGTGAGAAAATTGACCTGGTGCATACCCATCGCATGAAGGAAAACGTCCTCGGCGCGTGGGCGGCATGGGGGTGCCCCGGCGTGGTGTCGATCCGTACCGCGCACGGCGCGGATGAGTTTGCCGGTATCCGCATCCCGCTGCACAAACGCTTCTACCGTAAGCTCGACCGGTGGGTCGGGCGGCGGTTGCAACGGCGCATTGTAGCCGTGTCCGAGGCGCTGGGTGTGCAGCTTGCGAAGATCTTTCCAGCGGGCCGGGTGCGGGTGGTGGAAAACGGTATCGACGTGGATGAGGTGCGCCGGGCCGGAGCCGCCCCGGTGCAACTGCCGGGGCCGGAAAAGGTGGTCAGGGTGGCGTTTGTGGGGCGGCTGGTGCCGGTCAAGCGGGTGGATCTGTTTCTGGAAATGGCGGAGGAACTGGAACGGACCCAACCGGGCGCGTTCCATTTTTATATATACGGCGATGGCCCGCTGAGCGCCGGTCTGAAAAAAAAGGCCGTAGCGTCCGGAATGGAAAAACAGGTGGAATGGATGGGGTTTGTGCCGGACCTGCCCGCCCACCTTGCCCGCATGAACCTGCTGGTGATTCCGTCCGATCACGAAGGCGCTCCGATGAACCTGCTGGAAGCGCTATGTCTGAACGTGCCGGTGATCGCGCACCGGATGGGGGGCATGCCGCATATGCTGGATGAAGGCCGTGCAGGCACCCTCATCGACGGCCAGAACCCGGAAGATTACGCCGCGCAAGCCCTGGCCTTTCTGGCCGATCCGGCACCGTTTCACCAGCGTGCCGGGGCGGGCAAAAAACGGGTGCGTGAGTGCTTCGACTCACCCGTGGTGGCGGCGCAGTATCTGGCGTTGTACCACGAAGTGACGGGCAGAGCGTGATGCGGCGAGTGCCCCAACTGCTACTGTGTTCGGCCCTGTGCCTGCTTGCATGGGGCTGCAAGGAGGAACAGTCTGCGCCGGAAAACGGCGCTGCCGAGCGCGCCTTCACAGCGGATTTTCCGGTCCCGTTCAGTGAGATTGACGTGGACTCCGGGCGCTACCGGATACGGGTGCGGGTTTTCGGAGACGACGCCGCCCCCGCTCTGATCATGGTGCACGGGTTTCAGCGTAGCGGTGCCACGTTTGTGCCGTTGATGGGTGCGCTCTCGGGCCGTTTCCGGTTGATCGTGCCCGATCTGCCGGGTCACGGCCAGAGCGTTTTAAAGGCGGGGACGGGCGCACCGCCCACGTTCGATGAGTTCGATGCCGCCATCCTTGCCGTGGCCGATCAATTTAATCTGGAACGGTTTTCCCTGCTGGGCCACAGCATGGGCGGGGTGATCGCCGCCGGGTTTGCCGTGGGGCACCCGGAGCGGGCGTCCGCGCTGGTGCTGCTGGAGGCGACCCCCACTTATTCCTGGCCCAAATCGGTGGCCTGCACCGGCCCGTGCGGTGAACTGCTGCAGGCGGAAAACGCCACCGCCGCCGCCAATAAACGGATGCACGGGGCGGACCACTACGGGCGCATCTGGTCCGCCTATGTGGCCGAGGATCATTCCCGGGTGTTTGCCATGCAACCGCTGCCGATCCTGTGGCTGATGAACACGGACGACACCTACGACAGGGGCTATTTTCTGGCTCATGCCCGCACGGTGGACCCGTCCGCGCCGGAGCGCATACGGCTGGTGACGGTGCGTGAGCGCGGCCACTTTTTGCACTGGACCGAACCGCAGGTGGTAACGGAGGCGATACTGGCCTTTCTTTCCGACCATGGAAAGGGTGCCGGATGAAAATTCTGTGGCTTTCCCATCTGGTGCCATACCCGCCCAAGGGCGGGGCGTTGCAGCGCAGTTACAACCTGCTCAGGGAGGTGTCCCGGTACCACGATGTGCACCTGATCGCCTTTATCCAGAAGGCACTGGTGATCCGCAGCGCCCCAACCGTTACGGACGGGCTGGCCGAGGCCAGCGACGTGCTTTCCGGCTTCTGCCGCTCGGTGCGCTTTGTGCTCATCCCCAGCGAAAAGCACACAAACGGGCGCAAAATCCTGCTGGCGAAAAGTTTTTTCACCCGCGACCCGTACACGGTCAACTGGCTCAAATCGGCCGAAATGACTGCCGTCATCCGGCAACGGCTGGAGGACAGCCACATCGGGCTGGTCCATTTCGATACCATCAGTCTGGCCGTCTACCGGAATCTGGTAAACGGCCCCAAAACGGTCATGAACCACCACAATGTGGAATCGCACATGATGCTGCGCCGGGCGCATGGAAAAAACCCGCTCGCCAACGTGTACCTGCGCCGGGAGGGAAACCGTCTGGCCGCCTACGAAAAACGCATGTGCGTCACGTTTGATGCCAATATCACCTGCTCTGAACTGGATAACGAACGGCTGCGTCAGGTGGTGCCGGGAGTGGCCCCGGTGGCGGTGCCCAACGGTGTGGATATGGACTATTTCGGGCCGGACACAAGCAAGGAAGAAGGGGGGCGTCTGCTGTTTGCCGGGCGGCTTGGGGCCTACGCCAACCGGCAGGCGGTGCAGTAC
>CBDUXI010000034.1:0-25546 GCA_965371175.1 uncultured bacterium | reverse complement strand
GGAAAAGGCCATCAAGCTGGAGAAGAAGATCAAGGGCGCCATGGTCTATCCGATCGTGATCGTCGTGATCTCCACCGGTGTGATGGCGGTGCTGATGATCTGGGTGATCCCGGTGTTTGCCAGCATGTTCGAGGATTTTGGTGGACAGCTTCCGGCGCCTACCGCGTTGGTGATGGCCATTAGTGATTTTGTGATCGCCAATATCGTGTACATGGTGGGTGGCTTCTTCGCTTTTAAAGAGTTGATCCGCCGTGTCTATGCAACTACATTTGGCCGCCGCGAAATGGATCGGGCCGTATTAAAAATCCCCGTGGTGGGCGACCTGGTTCGCAAGGCGGCGGTGGCCAAGTTTACCCGTACCATGTCGACCCTCATGAATGCCGGTGTGCCGATTCTGGAGGGGCTTGAGATCGTGGCGAGTACGGCCGGAAACAAGATTGTGGAAATGGCCATCCTGAAAGCCCGGCTGGCGGTTTCGGAAGGTCAGGACCTGGCTGGCCCGCTGGCGGAATCCGGGGTGTTTCCGAAGATGGTGACCCAGATGATGTCCGTGGGTGAAGCCACCGGTGCCCTGGATACCATGATGAATAAAATCGCCGACTTTTACGATGACGAGGTGGACGACGCCGTGAGCGCATTGACCGCCATGATGGAGCCCGCACTCATGGTGTTTCTGGGTATCACCGTGGGTTTCATCGTGATTTCCATGTACCTGCCGATCTTCGAGATGGGTGCGGCCATCGAGTAACCGGGCGTGCCCCCGGAGCACGGGGGCACGGTTCATCGATGACCTTGGCAATCAACGGCAAGCCGCCCGCCCCTGGTAAAATGGGGTGGATTCCCCCCTGTTTTCTGCTCCCGCCTGTATTTTCGGGGTACTCTGTCGGGCGATAAGCCCGTCCCGTATCCGGGCGGGTCAGTTTGTGTAAAGGAGATGCCACGGCAATGACGGGCACGGACGACGCCATCCGCCGCGCGGAACAGGTCGATCACTGGAGCCGGGTGGCCCCCCGCTGGTGGCAGTGGCGCCGCCTGATGGAGGCCGCCTCCCGACCGGTAAGTGAGCGGCTGGTGGCGCTTGCGGGCATTTCTTCCGGAGACCGGGTGCTGGACGTGGCCACCGGCTTCGGGGAACCGGCGGTCACCGCCGCAAGGCGGGTGGGGCTCACGGGCCGGGTGGTTGCCACCGATCTTTCCGCCCAGATGCTTGGGCTGGCCCACAAGTGCGCCGCAGAGGAAAACCTCGCCAATATGTACTGCGTACGCATGGATGGCGCCGTGCCGTGTTTTTCGCCCGCATCGTTTCATGCGGTGCTGTGCCGCTGGGGGCTGATGGCGCTGGGCGAGCCGCGTCAGGCGCTGGGCGAACTGCGTAAGCTGCTGGTGCCGGGTGGCGTGACGGCGGTGGCCGTGTGGGGGCCGCCCGAAAAGGTGCCGTCGATTGCGCTTTCCGTATCGGTGGCCAGAGCGGTGCTGGGCATGGACCCGCCCCGTGCGGGGGAGCGCGGGCCGTTCCGGCTGGCGGATTCCGGGCGGCTGGTGGCCGACTTTACCGCTGCCGGATATGCCGACGTCACGGTATCTGCGGTGACCGTGCACTATGCGTTTGATTCCGTGGACGACTTTACCGGGTATGCCAAAGGGGCTTCCAGCCCGCTTACGTCACTGCTTGCGGACGTGGATGAGGCCACGCGGGAAGTCATCTGGCAAAAGGTGCGGGAACAGGCGGCCCGCCACGCCGATGCGAAAGGGCGGATCGGCCTGGATAATCAGGCCGTTTGCGTAGCCGGGGTTAATCCCTGAGGGGAGGGGAAACGGGGGTAGCGCCCATTTCGGCCGCGATGGCATCGCCTCCGTTTGCGGCGGCTTGCGCCTGACGGGTCAGATGGGCAATTTCTTCCTGTCCCAGCTGCGCGCTTGCCCGCAACAGGGCCCCCAATTCCTGTGGATATCTACGGATGGCCTCACCCAGATCGGTGGATACCCGCCCCGCCAGGGCGAGCATGACGTCCAGGTCCTGTTCCAGGGCGGTTGCGATGGTGACGATCTTGTCCTCCGCCGGTGGAGGGAACTCGCCCCGTTCGATTTTCGACAGATAGGTCGGGCTGATGCCCACCTCTCTGGCGAATTTTCTTAAACC
This sequence comes from uncultured bacterium, assembly GCA_965371175.1. GTDB lineage: Bacteria > Nitrospirota > JACRHL01 > JACRHL01 > JACRHL01 > CBDUXI01. The sequence continues at coordinate 23,406 of CBDUXI010000034.1, read as the reverse complement.
AATCCCGCGCTTGGTACGCAGGGACCGGACCGTACTGCCAAAATTTATTTTCACCCCCCGCACTCCCCCGAAAGGACCCCGCGCGATATCCGGAACAGCTGTATTCCGGGGCCAACTCCTACACTAACCCCTACTTAACTCCAACCTTCGCATCCCTATTTAACCGGAAAAAATCCCGTGGGTAAAGAGCGGAGATACATTTGCCCCCAAAGCACCGGGTGCGGCGGGGGCGTTTCAGCTTGTCTGGAAGAACGCTGGTGGCGGGTCAGGCGCCGTGGTGGTGCCCCAGGCTGTGCGTGCGCTGGTGCTCGTGCCTTTTTCTGGCCTGGTCTTGCCGCACCTTGATCAAAAAGAAAACGGCAGCCACCCCACTGATGCCCACAAACAGCCAGCCCGGATCAATTCCATTCATCACACACCTGCAAACAACATCGGTTTCACAAACACCTCTTCCCCCGGCGAGCGGCCGGGGAATTTTTTATACCAGAGTGAATAGAGAGCAATTTCCATTCCCAAAGCGGCGGGGAGTGTAACAGGTTGATTAAACAGAAAACAGTGATAAATACCAGTTAAGTTACGGGACAAACGCTTTCCCCTTGGGGGGGCGGGGGGGGGGGGTATGGGCAGGCTAGTTGCCCAGCCGCTCCCCGGCCTCTGCCGCATCGCACCCGGTCACCTCCACCACCTTATCCCGCGCGTGCTCGCCGCTGACGATGGTGATGGCCGATTTGGGCACCCCCAGGGTTTTCGCCAGAAACGCAATCAGCGCCTTGTTGGCCTTCCCCTCCACCGGCGGGGCGGTGAGGGCGATTTTTAGGGCGCCGTTGTGGGTGCCCATGATCCGGGTGCGGGAGGCCCGTGGGGCCAGGCGGATGGCGATGCGGATTCCGCCTTCTACCTGCGTAATCACCGGGTCATCACGGGTAGGGCGCTACCCCATGTGGCGAGCATAGTCGAACAACGAGCCGACGACGGCGATCTTGACGAACTGGATGGCAAACAGCACCAGAATGGGCGAAAAGTCCATCCCGCCCATGGGCGGCAGGATGCGCCGGACCCGGTTCAGCACCGGATCGGTGGCCCGATGCAAAAATTTGACGATGGGGTTGTACGGATCCGGATTGAGCCAACTGCTCAGCACCCGGATCAGGACAATCCAGAAATAGATTGTCAGAACCGAATCCAGCACCATGGCAATGGCCTGAATGACGTTACCCATAACAAACATCTTTACTCCGTTTCATCGTTAAAAATATTACCCCAACTCCCGCGCCCGTTTGGCGGCGGCTTCCACCGCGCCGGTCAGCGCGCCCCGCAGCCCCGACTTTTCCAGCACGTGCAGCCCGGCGCTGGTGGTGCCGCCGGGGCTGGTGACCAGATCTTTCAACTTGGCCGGATGGGTGCCGGTATCGAGCACCATACGCGCCGCACCCAGCACGGTTTGCGCCGCCAGGGTGGTGGCCGCCTTGCGGGTCAGTCCCATCTTCACCCCGCCGTCGGCCAGCGCCTCAATCATAATGAATACATAGGCCGGTCCGCTGCCCGACAGGGCGGTCACCGCGTCCATTTGCTCTTCGGCCACCACCACCACCGACCCGGCAGCGGCAAACAGGTCGCGCACCGTCTCCAGCTCTTTTTCCGTAATGCCGGGGCCGGGAGAGAGGGCGCACGCCCCTTCCCCCACCATGGACGGGGCGTTGGGCATGGCCCGTACGATCTTGCTGTCGGCATACAGGTGTGACTGGATGCGCTCGATGCCCACCCCGGCGGCGATGGAGACCACCACCTGCCCGTCGGCCACGTCGTCCTGAATTTCCTTGAGCACCGTGTCGATCACCTGGGGCTTGACCGCCAGAATGACCAGGTTGGCTCCTTTGAGCGCCTTTTTATTGCCATCGACCACGGTCACGCCGTGGGTGTCGCTCAGGTAGGTGCGGCGGGCCGCAAGCGGCTCGGATACGGTAATGGCCGACTTGCCGATGTCGCCTGCGGCCAGCACCCCCTTGATGAGGGCTTCGGCCATGTTGCCGCCGCCGATAAATGCCAGTTTTGTGCTGCTCATGCCATCCGTGCTCCAAACAGGGCGCTGCCCACGCGAACGATGGTAGCGCCCTCTTCCACTGCAATCTCGAAATCGCCGCTCATCCCCATGGAAAGCGTCTCCATGATAACCCGTTCGTGGCCCGCTGCCGCGATCTCATCATATCGTTTTTTGAGTGCCCGAAAACAGGGGCGGGCATCTTCCGGGGCATTCCCCGCCGGGGCCATGCCCATCAGCCCGCGCACGCAAAGGTGGGGCAGGGCGGCCACTTGCTGTACCAGTTCTTCGGCCTGATCCGGCGGCACCCCGTATTTTTGCGGTTCGTTGCCAATGTTTACCTGCACCAGCACGGCTTGCTGTACGCCCGACTCTCCGGCAATGCGGTCGAGGCGGGTGGCCAGGGCCAGGCTGTCCACCGTGTGAATCAGGTCGAAGCCGCAGGCGATGGCTTTGGCCACCTTGTTTTTTTGCAGATGGCCGATCAGGTGCCACGACGGGCCGGACCCCACGGCTTCGATCTTGGGTTGGGCCTCCTGCACACGGCTTTCGCCAAAACAGGTCTGCCCGGTGGCCAGCGCTTCGGTGACGGCTGCGGCCGGATGGGTTTTGCTGACTGCAAGCAGGGTCACCCCGGCAGAGTCGCGCCCGGCCCGGATCGCGGCTTGACGGATGCGCTCGCGCACGGCGGTAAACCGGGATGCCAGGGTGTCCGGCATCACCCGACGGCCTGTATCCAGCTGACCATACGGCCTGCGTCGTTCGCATCCCGCCGGTAGGAGTGATAAATTTCCGGCTGGCAACAGGTGCATTCGCCGCAATCTGTCACACGGGTCACCCCGGAGGCGTTCAGCAGCAGCCGGTTCAACCCGGCCAGATCCAGATGCGGGCGGGGGTTTTGGGGAATGGTGACTTCCCCGGCAAGCCGCGGATGGCAGCGGGTCACCTCCTCGATCACCTCCGGCCCCACTTCAAAGCAGCACGGGCGGATGCACGGGCCGAGCAGGGCGGTGATTTCGTCCGGGCGCACGCCGTACTGCGTAAAAAACGCAGCCACTGCCTGAGCGGCGATACCCGCCACCGCCCCGCGCCAGCCGGCGTGCACCGCGCCCACCACGGCACCATCTCTGGCGGCAAGCAGAATCGGCAGACAGTCGGCGGTACGCACCCCGATCACCGCACCGGGCTGGTCGGTCAGCAGGGCGTCGCCCTCTCCACACGCCGGGGCGGGGGGATTCCCCGCCACCCGCACCACATCGGTGCCGTGCACCTGACGCAGGGTGACAACTTGTTCCGGGGGTGCATCGGCCTTGCGGCCGAAGGCGTGTGGCGGCAGGGTCGCTACGGGGACGCTTCCTTGCGCCGAGCACGGCGCAGATAGGCGGGCACGTCCCACTCTTCCTTGAAGCCGTCCATTTTCCCCATGGGCTGGGGCGTGCGGACGATGCCTCCGCTAGTGGATTCGGCGGCTGGCCGGGTGCCTCCCAGCGCCTCGTTTTTGCTGACAAAGGTGGTGGAGAGAGCGGCGCTTTCCGCGGACCGGGCCGCGGCCATCTCCGGGGCCTGATCGAAGCCGGTGGCAATGACGGTGATACGGATTTCGTCCTTCAACCCCGGGTCGATCACGGTGCCGAAGATCACGTTGGCCTCTTCATCCGCCGCCTCCTGGATGATCTCGGAGGCTTGCACCACCTCTTCCATGGTGAGGTCGCTACTGGCGGAAATGTTAAACAGCAGGCCGGTGGAGCCGTGAATGGACTCTTCTTCCAGCAGCGGGCAGCTAATGGCCTCTTCCGCTGCGTTGACGGCCCGGTTTTCGCCACTGCCGCTGCCCACGCCCATTACCGTGCGCCCGGTGAACGACATCACGGTTTTGACATCGGCGAAATCCACGTTGATGAAGCCGGGGACCAGAATCAGGTCAGAGATGCCCTGCACCCCGTGCCTGAGGATATCGTCGGCCACCTGAAACGCGGTCACCATCGTGGTGTTGGGGGGCACAAAGGCGGCCAGCCGTTCGTTGGGGATGACGATCATCGAATCGACCACACCGGCCAACTCCTCCACCCCATCCTCGGCGCGGCGCATGCGCTTTTTGCCTTCAAACGGAAACGGCTTGGTGATCACGGCAACGGTGAGGGCTTCCAGTTCCTTGGCGATGCTGGCCACCACGGGGGCCGCTCCAGTGCCGGTGCCGCCACCCATGCCTGCGGTCACGAACACCATGTCGGCCCCGGAGATGGCCTCGCGGATCCGGTCGGAATCGTCCGTGGCGGCAGCGCGCCCCACTTCCGGGTTGGCCCCGGCCCCCAGCCCACGGGTGGTGGCCTTGCCGATCTGCACCTTGGTGGCCGCATTGGAATGGCCCAGGGCCTGCCGGTCGGTGTTGACCGCAACGAACTCCACCCCGGACAGACCGGCTGCGATCATCGAATTTACGGCGTTGCACCCGGCACCGCCGACGCCGATGACCTTGATGGTCGGTGTGCCGTCATCCTCGCTGGAAAACTGGAACATGTCGATCTCCTTAACGGAAAAAAAGAACGGGCCCGCGCCCCCCTGCGGGCGGCGGGAAAAGTGCGATCAGAAAAATTCTTTCACCCAGTGTTTCAACCGCCTCATGCCCGAAGCGGGGGACAGGTCGGCACCCTGATCGACCATGCCGGAAAGGGCGCAGCGGGTCAGCCCCACCGCCGTGGCGTTTTTGGGGTTGGTGGCCAGTTCGGCAAGGCCGGCCAGCCCCGTGGGCACGCCCCTGCGGGTCACCAGTCCGGTGGTGGCTTCGGCGATCTCCATGGCGCCGGGGAGCAGGGAGCCACCGCCGGTAATGACCATGCCGGAGGCGATGCGCCGGGCAAACCCGGTGCGGTGAATCTCTTCGGCCACCAGTGCCATGATCTCTTCCATGCGAGCCTCGATCACTTCGGCCAGGAGGCGCTGGGAGACGTCTTTGGGCAGATGTCCGCCCACGCCGGGTACTTCCAGGTGAGATTGCTCTCCCACCTGATCGGGCAGGGCCGAGCCGAACTGCACCTTGATGCGCTCGGCTTCCTTGAGCGGTGTGGCCAGACCAAACGAAACATCCTTGGTGATGTGGTTGCCGCCCATGGGCAGCACCCATGTATGCCAGACGCTGCCGTCCAGAAAAATAGTGAGGTCGGTGGTGCCGCCGCCAATATCCACCAGCGCCACCCCCAGTTCCAGTTCTTCCGGAGACAGCACGGCATAGGCCGACGCCATGGGTTGCGGAATCATGTGGGCCACCTGCAGCCCTGCCCGCTGCACGCAGTTGAGCAGGTTGTGGGTGGCGGTGCCGGTGCCGGTGATGATGTGCGCCTCCACCGCCAGCCGGTCCCCCGCCATGCCGATGGGGTCGGCGATGGCGTCCCGGGCATCCAGAATGTATTTTTGCGGGGCCACGTGGATGATCTCGTCGTCGCGGGAAAGCTCCACCGCGCGCACCTGTTCCAGCACGTTGCCGATATCGTCCGGGGTGACCTCGCCGCCGCGCACCCCCACCATCGCCCGGTTGTTGGTGCCCCGCAGGTGGCCGCCGCTGATGCCGGTGACCACCGCGTGAATTTCCACCCCGGACATGCCTTCGGCCTCTTCCACCGACTTGCCGATGGCCTCCACCGTTTCGTCAATGGAGACCACCATGCCCTGTTTGAGCCCCAGATTTCCCGAGGTGCCCACCCCCAGGATGGACAGGTTGCCGTTTTCCGCCCTTTCCGCCACCACGGTACATACCTTGGTGGTGCCCAGGTCGAGTCCGACGACGATTTCTTCGTCTTTTTTTGACATGCTGATGTGTTCCTGGCCGCTTTACAGCGGGCGTGCGATGACCTTGTCGTCATAGCGCAGATCCACTTCTGCGCCCTGTTTGCCTGCAATCCCCCGTAATTCTTCTCTGAGTCCCGACAGCCGGTCCAGACGCCAGTCGTAGCCGCCGTTGTTTCCCAGCCGGATACGCATGCCGTCCGCCAGCAGCAGCGGGTCGTGGGCATCGCCCAGATCGACCAGCACGTCGGGGTTGCCCCAGGCTTTGGCCACCTGTAACCCCTGGCGCACCCGTTTTCCGTCCACCCGATCGCCCGCCACCAGCCCGGCAAACGGCAGACCGGTAAAGCGGGGTAGCGCACCGGCGCTGGCCTCCTGCGCGCCCAGTACCACGCCTTCCGCATCCACCATCATGGTGCTGGAGCCGTTGTGCCTTGTCAGAATGGCCGCCGGGGTGCGCTCCCATACCCGGATGTTGATGGTGGACGGATAGGTGCGGCGCACCGTCACCCGTTCAATCCACGGGTGGGTGAGCACGCTGCCGGAAACCGCTTGCAGGTCCACGTCAAACAGGTTGATGTCACGGGGCAGATCAAGGCGGGAGAGAATGCGGTCTTCCGGGATGCGGTTCTGACCCGAAATGCCAATATGCCGCACCTGAAAAAGACCCCGCTCGGTCAGGGCGTGAAAGGCATACAGGGAGCCAAACCCCAGCCCGCCGGCAAGGATCACCCCGGTCAACAACAGCCCGCCCATGCGCGAGGCCGGGCGGGTTTTTGCCGTCGCCCCTTCGGGGTTTTTTTTTCGCACGTAGCGCCGGGGGGCATTTTTTGCCGTGCGGGGAATGAGTTTGCGCCGGCCGGTCATGGCTGGATGGCCCCTTCCAGCATGCGCTCCATCAGGTCGGGAAACGACAGCCCTGCGGCACTTGCCGCCTTGGGCAGCAGGCTGGTGCGGGTCATCCCCGGAATGGTGTTGATCTCCAGCACCCACGGATTCAACGCGTCATCCAGCATTAAATCAACCCGCGCCGCCCCGGCGCAGCCCATGGCCCGATAGGTGGCAAGCGACACTTCGGTGGCTTTTTTGGCCACCTTATCGGGCAGTTTGGCGGGAACAATATAGCGGGTGCCCGCGTCGGTATATTTGGCGTCGTAGGAAAAAAGGCCTGCGGGCGGGACAATCTCGACGATGGGCAGCGCTTCGCCGCCCACCACGCTGACGGTAATCTCGCGCCCGCTGATGGATGCTTCCACATAGACCCGACCGTCTTCGGAAAAGGCATCCTTAAGGGCTGCGGGCAGGTCGCCTGCGTCCTTGACCGCCTGAATGCCGATGGACGAGCCCCCCACGTTGGGCTTGACCACCAGCGGAAACGGCACCGAAACCTGTACCGCGCCGCGGGTGACCTCTTCAAACTCCGGGGTGGGGATCCCTACGGCAGCCAGCACTGTTTTGGTCATCAACTTGTCGTTGGCGGTGGCGCTGGCCAGCACCCCGGAACCGGTGTATGGAATCTTTAAAAATTCCAGCACCCCCTGAATGGTGCCGTCTTCGCCGTAGCGGCCGTGCAGGGCAATCAGCGCCACGTCGGGGGCGGCATTGCGGAGCTGTTCCGCCACGTCCCGGCCCACGTCGATATCGGTCACCTGGTAGCCCCGTTCGGCCAGGGCATCGCTGGCCGCCCGCCCGCTCAAGAGGGAGATTTCCCGCTCGCTCGACAGGCCGCCCATGAGCACCGCCACATGGCTGTATGTGCGCGGGTCGCTCACGCGGCGGCGGCCCTTTTGCCGATGGTTTTCACTTCCATCTCCAGGTCGATTCCAAATTTTTCCGCCACCCGGGCCTGCACCCGGTTGGCCAGTCTGAGCACGGCTTCGGCGGTGGCACTGCCCATGTTGACGATAAAGTTGGCGTGCATGTCGGACACCGTGGCGTCGCCTTCCGCCCAGCCCTTGCAGCCCGCCTCATCGATCAGTCTTGCGGCGTAGTCGCCGGGGGGGTTTTTGAAAAACGATCCGGCGTTGGGGGTCAGGATCGGCTGGGTCTGGCCGCGCCGGTCCAGGTTGCGTTGGGTGATGGTGGAAATTTCAGCCGGGTCGCCTTCCTTCAGGCAAAAGACCGCCGATAGCAAAATCCCCTCCGGCATACCGGAAGAACGGTAGCCCAGCCCCATGCGGTCGACAGGCAGGGTGAGCACTTCACCGGTCATGGTGACCAGATCGACGCACTCGATGATGTCGGCAATCTGTGCGCCGTGGGCACCGGCGTTCATGCGTACCGCGCCGCCCACGGTGCCGGGGATGCCTGCGGCAAATTCCAGACCGGTCAACCCCCTGCGGGCGGCGTCCCGGGCCAGCCGGGGAAACGGCACGCCCGATTCGGCCACCAGGGTGTCCTCTCCGATGGCGGTAATGGCGGTGCAGGACGACAGGCGGACCACCACGCCTTCCACGCCGCCATCCAGCACCAGGGTATTGGTGCCGTTGCCCAGTATCGTCACCGGCAGCCCCAGCGAGTGGGCGCAGGCCAACAGTCCGGGAACGCTGCGGGTGGAGGTGGGGGCCACCAGATAGTCGGCGGGACCGCCAATGCGGAACGACGTATGCCGGGAAAGTCCCTCGTTAACGGCGACCCTGCCAAAGACAGACAGGGCCTCCGATACGTCGGCTTCCGATCTCGCATTCAGGTTCATGCACAACTCGCTTGATTGGGTTGAGGCGCTGCGCCCAGGTATTCTTCTCCCACCTGCCAGACGTTTCCGGCGCCCAGGGTGAGGATGACGTCACCGGATTTGGCCGTCTCCCGCAGGTATTCCACCACCTCCGCATGTTCCCGGATCAGGCGGGCATCCCGATGGCCGCAGCCCTTGATGCCTTCCAGCAGAGAGTCGGCAGTGATGCCTTCGATGGGGGACTCTCCGGCGGCGTAGATATCCATGACGATCAGGCTGTCGGCGCTGTGGAATGCACTGGCGAACCCTTCGGCCTGATCCCTGGTGCGGGTGTACCGGTGGGGCTGGAACACCACGATCAGGCGGCTTTCCGAAAAGCTTTCACGGGCGGCGGCCAGAATCGCCCGGATCTCCGTGGGGTGGTGACCGTAATCGTCCACCACGGTCACCCCGCCCGCTTTGCCCTTGTGCTCAAAGCGGCGGCTGACCCCGGCAAACCCGGCCAGGGCCTTTCTGATCTGTTCCACATCGATGCCCAACTCCAGCCCGGCGCAGATGGCCGCCATGGTGTTGTGGGCGTTATGCCGTCCGGTCAACGGGACGGTGAATTCGCCCACCGGCTCGCCCCGGAAAGTGGCGTCAAAGCGGCATCCTTCCGGGCTGATGGTCAGGCTTTCCGCCCGAAAATCGGCCTGGGGGGAAAAGCCGTAGGTGATGGTGCGTTTTTCGATGCGGGGCAACAGGGATTGCAGGTTCGGCTCGTCCATGCACACGATGACCGCTCCGTAGAACGGCACCTTGTTGGCAAACTGCAGGAACGCCTCCCGGATTTCATCCATGCTCGGATAAAAGTCCAGGTGTTCCCGGTCAATGTTGGTGATGATGGCAAGGGTAGGGGACAGCTTTAAAAATGAGCCGTCCGACTCGTCGGCCTCGGCCACCATAAACTCACCCTTGCCCAGTTTGGCGGAAGAGCCGTACTGGTTGAGCCGTCCGCCAATCACCACGGTGGGGTCGAGCCCACCTTCCCCCAGCACCGTGGCCACCAGACTGGTGGTGGTGGTTTTGCCGTGGGCGCCGGCAATGGCCACGCCGTATTTCATGCGCATCAGCTCGGCCAGCATTTCGGCCCGCTGAATGACCGGGACCCCGGCTTCTCTTGCGGCCACCACTTCCACGTTGTCGGCCTTGACGGCGGTGGACACCACCACCACCTGGGCCTCGTCCACATTTTCGGCCACATGCCCGCGCATGATATGGCCGCCCAGCGAGGCCAGCCTGCGGGTCACCTCGGTATCCGCCAGATCGGACCCCGAAACCTTGTAGCCCAGGTTGATCAGCACTTCGGCGATGCCGTTCATGCCGCTGCCGCCGATGCCGACCAGGTGGATGTTCTGGATTTTGTGAAATTTCATGGCGAGGCACTCGTTTTGGTTGAACCCACCAGCCGAAGACATTCGGTCACGATATCCCCGGCCGCCTGCGGGCGGCCAAGTCTTCGCGCAGAATCCCCCATTGTAGCCAGTCTGTCCGGATTGTTAAGCAGTGAATGCACGGTTTCGGTCATTTTATTTCCCGAAAGCTGGCTTTGGGGCAGCAAAAGGCTCGCCCCGGACGCCTCCATTGCCCGTGCATTGGCGGTCTGATGGTCGTGGGCGGCGTGGGGATACGGGATCAATACCGACGGTTTTCCCAGCGCCGTAAGTTCTGCCGTGGTGGTGGCCCCGGCGCGGCAGACCACCAGGTCTGCCGCGGCATAGGCGTCACCCATATCTTCGATAAACGGCTGTACCGTCACGTTTTTTTTGAACGGTCCCAGCGCCTCGGCCACCCGCTCAAAGTCGCCCGTACCGGTTTGCAGGGTCACCGTCAGGTCCGGCATTTTCTCCAGCAGGTCGGGCAGGGCGGCAAGCAGTGCATCGTTAATGGCCTGCGCCCCCTGACTGCCGCCAAAAACCAGCAGCCCCGGTCGTTTTTTCTTTTTTTCTCCGGCTTGTTTTGCCGATTCAATGACGTCGCGCCGGACCGGGTTTCCGGGGCACAGAAAGTGGCCGCCCCGAAATGCCGACTCGGCCTCCTTGAAGGTCAAAAACACCCGGGCTACACCGGGGCCAAAGAGGCGATTGGTCACGCCGGGCACGGCGTTCTGCTCCAGAATGACTCTGGGCGTGCGCCTAAGCCCCGCCATAAACAGGATTGGGGCGGAAGCGTAGCCGCCCACCCCCACCACCAGATCGGGGGAGAAGTTACGCAAGATGGCGCTGGCCGCAGCCAGCGCCGACGGGATGGCCGCAATGGCGCGTAGCCGGTTAATGAGCCCCTTGCCCACCAGTCCCAGTATCGGCACGGTAAAAAACGGGTAATCGGTCTGGGGGATCACCCGGGCCTCAATGCCGCGCTCTGTGCCGACAAAGCCCACGGTGGCGTCCGGCACGGTACGCATAAACGTGTCCGCCACGGCCATGCCCGGAAACAGGTGGCCGCCGGTTCCGCCTCCGGCGATGAGCACCTTCACCAGTCTCCGGACCGGCCGTGCCGGACTTTGGAAAGGTTAATCAGCACCCCCACCGCAAACAGGTTTAACAGCAGCGACGACCCGCCGTAGCTGACGAACGGCAACGGCAGCCCCTTGTTGGGCAGTGCGCCCACGGTGACCCCCATGTTGATCAGGGCCTGCACCACTACCATTAAAGTGAGTCCCATGGCCAGGTAGCGCCCGAACGGGTCGGCGCAGCCTCTGGCAATCAGGAACCCCCGCCAGGCAAACAGGGCAAACAGGGCCACCACCACAAACGCGCCGGCCAGCCCCAACTCTTCACCGATCACGGAAAAGATGAAGTCGGTATGGGGTTCCGGTAAAAAGAACAGCTTTTGACGGCCTTCTCCCAGCCCCAACCCGGTAATGCCGCCGGAGCCGAATGCCAGAAACGACTGCACCATCTGAAAGCCGGATCCGGTGGGATCGGCCCACGGGTTCAGGTATGAGGCAATGCGGGTCAGCCGGTACGGTTCCATATAAACCGCGCCAGCCAGCGCTGCCGCCGAAGATACAATGAGCGGCAGAATATAGCGCCAGCCCATACCCCCCATGAACAGCAGGGCGCCGGTGGTACAGGCGATGGCTACCGCATTGCCCAGATCGGGCTCCACTACAATCAGCCCCAGCACGGCCCCCACCACCATGAGCGGGCGAAACACCGGGCCCATGCCGCCGGTTTCCAGTTGCAGCCGGTGGCGGGCGACGTAGCTGGCCATATAGACCACGCAGGAAAACTTGGCCAACTCGGACGGTTGCAGGGTAAATCCGGCCACGCCAAGCCAGCGCCGGGCACCGCCTGCCGAGATGCCCACGCCGGGTAGCAGGGTGAATGCCAGCAGCACCATGGTGCCCAAAAGCAAGGGCGCAACCAGCCGCTGCCAGACCCGGTAGTCCACGTAGGCACCGACGGCCAGCACCACCGCGCCCAGCGAAGCCCACATGCCCTGCCTTGCGGCAAAGTGCCAGGTGTTGCCATAGGTAGACAGGGAGCGGGGGGCGCTGGCGGAATAGATCATCACCAGCCCGAGCGCTACCAGCGTCAGGGTAAGCAGCGGCAGCACCGGCTCGATGGGAATCGGGCGGCGGCTCATGTGAGCGCCTCCACATAGCCCCGGAAGGCATCCCCCCGCGCCTCGAAATTGGCAAACTCGTCGAAACTGGCGCAGGCCGGGGAAAGCAGCACCAGATCGCCCGGTTCCGCTCCGCCCGTAGCTGCGGTTACGGCCTCTTCCAGCGTATCGGTGATCACCAGGTCCGGGTAGCCTTGCAGGACGATGCGGAACTTGTCTGCCGCCTCGCCAAACAGGATGACCTTGCGGGTATGCAGAAAGATGGGTTCCCTCATGGTGAACAGGTCGCCCCCCTTGTCGCGCCCGCCCAGCAGCAGGATTACCGGTTGGGCCTGCCCCTCGACGGCCTTGACCACCGCACCCGGATTGGTGGCCTTGGAGTCGTTGATCCAGGTGACGCCGTTCACCTGTCCCACCGGCTCCATGCGGTGGGGCAGCCCGGCAAAGGTGGGCAGCCGTTCAGCGATCACCTTCAGCGGGCATCCGGCCAGCAGACAGATGGCGGCGGCAGCCTGGGCATTTTCGACATTCTGGAGGCCGTGGATCGACAACGCTTCCGCCGTGCAGATCGGGTGGGTTTTGCCGCCGGTGGTGACGGTGATGACGCCGTCAGTCAGCCGCACCCCGTCGCTGTCCGGGCCTTCCGTGTCCGGCAGGTTAAAGCGGGTGGGGATCACATTTTCGGGCAGGTAGTGGGCGGTAATCATGTCCGCCGATGCATCGGTCGCATTGACCAGTGCATAGCCGTCCGTCATGTAAGAGAAGATGTGGAACTTGGCCTGATAGTAGTCGGAAACCGTGTCGTACCGGTCCATGTGGTCCGGACTGGTGTTCAGCACCGCCGCCACCTGCGGGCGCAGGCTGGTGATGCCTTCCAGTTGAAAGCTGGACAGCTCCACCACGGCCATGTCCCAGGTGTCCGACATGGCCGCTTGCGACAGCGGCTCTCCCAGGTTACCGCCGGTAAAGACGTGGGGCTTCCAGCCGGAGAGCACATGCCCGACCATGGCGGTGACGGTGCTTTTGCCGTTGGTGCCGGTAATGCCGATCACCGGGCAGGAAAGGTGACGAAAGGCCAACTCCACCTCGCCAATGACCGGGACACCGGCTTTTTCTGCCGCCAGCACCAGCGGATGACGGCGCGGCACCCCCGGCGACAGTACGATCAGGTCAGCACCCAGCAGGGCGGATGCCGGATCGCCAAACCGGGTTTCCACGCCGTCGGGCAGGTCCGGGCTTTGCGCATCCGCTTCCCGCTCGTCGGTCACCGTAACGGTTGCCCCTTCCCGTGCCAGCAGGCGGGTGGCGGCGATGCCGCTTGCACCCACGCCAAATACGGTGACCTTTGCGCCGTTCAGGTCAATCATTGATGGATCGTCCGTGGGGCCTTTTGTTGCAGCGGGCGCATCCACCTGCGTTCCGGCAGGCGCGTTTACTTGAGTTCCCGCCGGGGCGGCATGGGCGGCAGGACGGGGTGCGGGCGCGGCACCGCCTCCCTGCGGAATGCCTTGCCGTTCCGGGGCCGCCTTTTTTTTGCGTTTTAAAAATCCGAACATGGCGTCCATTTTCTAGCGCAGCTTCAGGGTGCTCAGGGCCAGCAGCGCCAGCACAATGGAGATAATCCAGAAGCGCACGATGATCTTGGGCTCCTGCCACCCCTTCAACTCAAAGTGATGATGGATGGGAGCCATCAAAAAAATGCGCTTTCCGGTCATCTTGAAATAGCCGACCTGAAAGATCACCGAAATGGTTTCCACCACGAAAATGCCGCCCACCAGCACCAGCACCAGTTCGTGCTTGGAGGCGACCGCTACCACCCCCAATGCGGCCCCCAGCGGCAGGGAGCCCACGTCGCCCATAAACACCGAGGCCGGGTAGGTGTTGAACCACAAAAACCCCATGGCGGCCCCGACCATGGCACCGCACACGATGGCCAGTTCGCCCGCGCCGCTGATATACGGAATTTGCAGGTAGTCGGAAAACTTGGAGTGACCGGTCAGGTAGACAATGATCAGATAGGTGCCCGCGGCAATCATTACCGGCCCGATGGCCAGCCCATCCAGCCCGTCGGTCAGGTTGACCGCGTTGCTTGAACCCACAATCACCACCATGGCAAACGGAATGTAGAGCCACCCCAACTCCGGGTTGACCCCTTTTAAGAACGGGATGGCCAGATGGGTATCAAAATCGGTGACGCCAAACAGGTAATAGGTAACCAGCCCCGCCACCACCATTTGCATGAAGAACTTGGCACGGCTGGACAGCCCGCGCGGGTCTTTTTTGACCACTTTCAGGTAGTCGTCCCAGAAACCGATGGCGCCAAACCCCGCCACGGTCACCAGCACCACCCACACCAGCGGGTTACTCAGGTCCGCCCACAGCAGGGTGGGCACGATAATGGCGAACAGCAGCAGCACGCCGCCCATGGTGGGGGTGCCGCGCTTGATGTAATGCTGCTCCGGACCGTCTTCCCGCACCGGCTGGCCGATTTGATAGCGGGACAGCAGGTTGATCAGCCACGGCCCCATGATGAAGCAGATCACCAGCGCGGTAATGACCGAGTAGATGGTGCGGAACGACAGATACCGGAACACGTTGAAGATCGGGTAATCCACGTGCAACGGGTAGAGCCAGTGAAACAGCATCAGGCATGTACCTCCGCGCCATCGTATGCGGTGGGCACCAGAGCGCTCACCAGTTCTTCCATTTTCATGCCACGGGACCCCTTTATCAGTACCAGGTCGCCGGGACCCAGATCGTTCAGGCTGACGGACGCTTCCCGGGCGTCTGTGGCCGTTTGCACGTCGGCCAGCGCCGCCGCTCCCTTGGCCATGCTGCGGGACAGGTCGCCCACGCACACGAGCCGGTCCGGCCCCAGTTTGGCCACCTGTTCGCCCACTTCATGGTGGATTTCCTGCGCCTTCTCTCCCAATTCCAGCATGTCGCCCAGCGCGGCCATACGCCGCCCCGTTGTGGGGGTTTGCATCAGCGCGGTCACTGCAGCCAGGGTGGAGTCGGGGTTGGCGTTATAGGTGTCGTCGATCACCCTGGCGCCTGCGGCCGTGGCAAACTCCCGCCCGCGCATGGCGGGAGGGGTAAAGCCTGCCAGCCCGGTGGCAATCGCTTCGGGGTCAATTTCGAGCGCATAGGCCAGGGCCGCTGCCGCAGCGGCGTTTTGCAGCTGGTGGGGGGCGGCGGAAAACAGGCGTCCGTCCACGGCCTGTCCGTCGAAGGTGAGACGGATGTCGGCACCGGACTCCCCCGTGCCCAGCACGGCAACGGATACGTCGGCATCCTCCCGCACGGAGTAGGTGACGCTGTTTTTCACCCCGTAGTGTTTGGCCTGAGCCACCACATACGGATCGTCCACATTGACCACCGCCATGCCGGACCCGGCCACTTGTGCAAACAGACGCCCCTTTTCGTCCGCCACCCCCTGACGGTCGCTTAAGCCCTCCAGGTGGGCATCGCCAATGCCGGTGATCAGCCCCACGGTGGGGTTGGCAATACGGCACAGCAGGTCCATTTCGCCCGTATGGTTGATGCCCATTTCCACCACGGCGCGGGTGTGATGGGGGCGCAGCTTAAGCAGGGTGAGCGGCAGCCCCAGATAGTTGTTCAGGTTGCCTTCGGTCAGCAGGGCGTTGCCCGGTCCTTGCAGGATGGCGCGGACCATTTCCTTGGTGGTGGTTTTGCCGCAACTGCCGGTGATGGCGGCCACGGGGATGTCGAATCCCGCGCGATAGCCACGGGCCAACTGTTGCAGGGCGACCTCGGTATCGGGAGCCAGAATCATGCCGATGCCGGGGGGCAGGGCGGTCAGGCTTTCCACATCGGCCACCAGCACGGCGCCGGCGCCGGCTTGAATCACCTGCGGCAAAAAGGCGTGGCCGTCGTGGTTGGGGCCGTGCAGGGCCACAAACAGGTCTCCCGGTGTCACCTTGCGGGAGTCGATGACCACGTTTGCGGTATCGGAAATGGTCACGTCTGCACCGTTTGTGACCTGGCTTTCGCACAGATCGGCGGCCTGTTTTACGGTAAACACGCTCAGGCCGCTCCCGCCTGCATTTTTTGCAGCATGGTGCGGGCGATTTCCCGATCATCGAAGGGGACTTCCCTGTCCCCAACGATCTGGTAGGCCTCGTGGCCTTTTCCTGCAATCAGTACCACGTCGCCTGCGCGGGCGGCGGCAAGGGCCTGACGGATGGCTTCTTTGCGGTCCAGCACCACTTCCACCGGCACGCCGCTCACGGACCGTGCGCCTTTTTCGATGGCTTTGCAGATGGTTTCCGGGTTTTCGGAGCGGGGGTTATCGGTGGTGATGAACACCTGATCGCTGCCGTTTGCGGCGGCCTTGCCCATGGGCGCGCGCTTGGTGGTATCCCGGTCGCCGCCGCAGCCGAATACGGTGATGATCCGGCCGTGGGTGGCGTTTGGATCGGGGGGGGGAACCACCTTGCCGGAAAGTGGCGGGTTTGCCGGGATTTTGCTTTTGACCAGCGGCCGTACCGCTTCCAGCAATCGTTCCAGCGCGTCGGGGGTGTGGGCATAATCCACCAGCACCGAAAAAGGCTGCTCGGCCTCCACCGGCTCCAGCCGTCCGGGAACGGGCGGGGCGGAAGACAGCCCGTCGCCAATCACTTGATGATCCATCCCCAGCGCCACGCCGACGCCCACGGCGGCAAGCAGGTTATAGACGTTGTGTGCACCCACCATGGAAGAGGCCACGTTAATCTCGCCGGACTCCGTACGCACCCGGAAGCGGACTCCCGTGCGGGTGATGCTCAGGTCGCGCGGGTAAATCGTCGCACTGCTGTGCATCCCGAAGGTGATGGGCTGGTCCAGTTTTTTGGCCAGTTTTTCTCCCCAGCGATCGTCCACGTTCACCACGGATGCCCCGGCGGGAAGGTTTTCAAACAGACGGCACTTGGCCGCAAAATAGGCCTCCATGGTCTGGTGAAAATCCAGATGATCGGGGGTGAGGTTGGTAAACACGCCCACGTCAAACGCACAGCCGCGCACCCGTTCCAGTGACAGGGAATGGGAAGATACTTCCATGACCGCGGCGCTGGCGCCGTCCCGCACCACGTGTGCCATGAGTGCCTGCAGGTCGGGGGATTCGGGGGTGGTGCGCGCGGTCACCCCTTCATTGGTGGAAAGCGGCATGCCGTTCAGCCGGGTCTCCACGGTGCCAAACAGGGCCGGGGTATAGCCTGCCGCTTGCAGCAGCGATTCCACCTGCCAGGCGGTGGTGGTTTTGCCGTTGGTGCCGGTAATGCCGACCAGGGTCAGCGCCTGGGTGGGATGTTCGTAAAACACACAGGCCAGATCGGCAAGTGTTTTTCTGGTATCCGCCACCTGCACGACGGGCAGGGGCGGGTTGGATATGTTGCGTTCCACCACGGCAAGGCAGGCCCCTTTTTTTGCCGCGTCGGCCAGGTAGTCGTGTCCATCGGCGGTCAAGCCGGTGATGGCGACGAACAGCTCGTCCGGGGCCACCTGCCGGGAGTCGTAGCGGACTCCGGTCACCCGGGCGGCACCTCCGGCCGGGAGGTCCGTAACACCAATTTCATTGAGCAACGTTTCCAGTTTCATTTGCCGTGCGTACCCCGAAACCCTCTAGGGTACTCTCTTTTTTCCCGGTTCATAACGATTCGGGCCTTAGCACCAGCGTGCGTTCGGTTTGCGGGTGGACACCCAGATAGTGAAGCACGGGCCGGGCGATGCCCCGGAATACCGGCGCGGCCACGGTGCCGCCGTAGTATTTTCCCTTGGCTTCATCAATGACGACCAGGATCACCAGCCGAGGGTTTTCCGCCGGAATCATGCCCAGAAACGAGCTGACATACTTGCCTTTTGCATACCCTTTTTGTCCCGGCACGGCCTTTTGAGCGGTGCCGGTTTTACCCGCCACCCGATAGCCGGGTACGGCGCCTTTCGGGGCCGTGCCGCCCTTTTCGGTCACGGCCACCAGTGCCTCCCGGAGTTCCGTGGCCGTTTTTTCCGAAATCACCCGGCGCTCCCGGTGGGGGGTGAAACGGATGGTCTCGTCTCCCTGCCGGACTTCACGCACCAGATATGGACGCATCAACCAGCCGCCGTTGGCAACGACCGATGCGGCGGTAACCAGTTGCAACGCTGTGACCGCCAGCTCCTGGCCGATGGCGATGGAGGCCAGGGAGCGGCCCGACCAGCGGGAGGTGGCAGGCAGAATTCCGCCGGACTCGCCGGGCAGTTCGATGCCCGTGCGGGAGCCAAAGCCAAAGCGGGTGAGTGCCGCATACAGCTTGTTTTTCCCCATCCGCATGGCCACCTTGGCGCTGCCGATATTGCTCGACTTGGACAGCACCTGGGAAAACGGGATCTCGCCGTACGGATGGGTGTCGTGCATGGCACCGCCGCGCATGGGCATGCGCCCCATTTCGCAATCGATCAACTCGTCCAGACGCACCACGCCGGAATCCAGGGCGGCGGCGGCCAGAAAAATCTTCATCACCGAACCCGGCTCGTACGGATCGGTCACCACCCGGTTGCGATAGTCGCCGGGGCCAAACTGCCCGAACCGGTTGGGGTCAAAACGAGGCCGTACTGCCAGTGCCAGGATTTCCCCCGTGTGCGGGTCCATGATAATCACGGATCCGGACTTGGCCTGGGTGGTTTCCATGGCCAAGTCCAGTTCCCGCTCCGCATGGTGCTGAATGGTCTCGTCGATGGTCAGGGTCAGGTCGGCACCATGACTGGGGCGCTCGTAAACGGAGTCGGCGGGAAAGACCGAGCGGCCCAGTGCGTCCCGCTCCACCACATAGGTGACATCCTCTCCCTTGAGCTTGCTGTTGTAGGTTTGCTCCACGCCTGCAAGCCCCTGATTGTCGAGCCCTGCAAACCCGATCGTATGGCCGAGCAGCTCGCCCTTGGGATAAAAACGGCGGCTTTCCGGCACCTTGTAAATTCCCTTGATATTCAGGTCCATGACCTTGCGGGCAACCTCCGGGGAAGTGCGCCGCGCCAGCCACGAGAAATGGCGCCCGTTCGACAGGTTTTTTTTCAGGGTTTTCTGGCTTGCAGGCAGTAGCCGGGCAAGCGTGCGGGCCACGTTTGTCGGGTTGGAGATGGACGCCGGGTTGGCGGTAATGGACGGCACTTCCATGTTGCGGGCCAGAATGGCCCCGTGGCGATCGGTGATGGTGCCGCGCTCGCCCCCCAGTCGAATGGTTTTGTGATGTTGTTTGGCGGCCCGGTCGGCAAGGACGGGGGCTTCAACCACCTGCAGGCGCACCAGTTGAAAACAGATGACCAAAAAAGCGCCCACAAGCCCCAAGGCAACCATTCCCTCGCGGGCTCCAAGGGGGCCGCCCGATGTGGATTGGGGACGTGGCGCCCGTTTTTTGGGAACGCCAGGGCGCGGTTTTCCCATATGGCAAGTTCCTTACGGGCCAGAGTTTGCGGCCAGCATGACGGGGCGGTCGCCATCCGGTGTTTTCTGTTCGGGCCGTTCGGCTCCAGTGGGGATGATCACGCGTACCAGCTGGTCGGGTTCCGGGGCGCGCATGGACAGCCGGGTGGATGCAATGCGCTCAATCCGGTTCAGTGAGGACAGACGCGCCACCTCCAGCAGCAGTTCGTCCCGCTGGTGGGACACGCGGGACATCTCGGCCCTGGCGGTTTCGATGCGATAGCCCAGATCCACCATGACCATGTGTTGCCACAGGTACAGCAGGGTGGCGACCACCGCGAGCAAAAATACGACCCCGCCGCGAAGCAGGGCGGTGCGCCCGGACATGTGCATGGACGGAAATTTCATCGGAGGCTCCCGGAGCACGAACCCGTAAAAGGAGAGACTGGCAGGGTTTGTGTGGTGGGGTGTGAACCTTGGTGGGATCGATACTGTGCGACACCCGCGCCGGATATGGCACGGGAGAGGAGACAGGCCGGCCCCGGAAGGCTCCGAAACTGGTTGAACTGCAAAGTGGTTGGAAAAATCATGAGGAAGTGTCTCCGGTTCCATCCGGTTCCGGAAGTCTGGAAATAACGCGCAAGCGGGCGGAACGTGCACGCGGGTTGGCGTCGATCTCCTCCGCCGTGGCCTTGATCGCCTTGCGGGTAACCGGTTTGGCTTTGGCCAGATGACCGCAACGGCACACCGGGAATTCTTTGGGGCAGATGCAGCCGGTGGTCCATTCGGCAAAGCGGCGTTTGACCATCCGGTCTTCCAGCGAATGAAACGAGATGACCGCCATGCGACCGTGGGGAGCCAGCACCGAAAAGGCGGCGTCCAGCCCCCGGTCGAGCATGCCCAACTCGTCGTTTACGGCAATACGCAGCGCCTGAAAAACCCGGGTGGCCGGGTGGATGCGCGCGCGTTTTGTGTATGCAGGCGTCACCCGTGAAACCAGTTCGGCCAGTTGTTTTGTGGTGGTGAATGGCACCTGTTCACGGTCTGCGGCAATGGCGCGGGCGATGCGCCGGGCGTGGCGCTCTTCGCCGTACTCTTTAAAAATGCGTACCAGTTCGCCTTCTGCTGCGCGATTGACCAGATCAGCCGCCGTGGGGGCGTCGCTATCCTGGTCCATACGCATATCCAGCGGCGCATCGTGGCGAAAGCTGAAGCCCCGCTCCGGGTCGTCCAGTTGGCGGGAGGAAACCCCCACGTCCATGAGGATGCCGTCCGCCGGAACAAAGCCGTGGGCCGTGGCCGTCTGCGCCACCCGGTCAAACGGCTCGTGGGCAAAGCGGATGCGTTCGCCGAATGCAGACAGCCGCTCTCTGGCGGCGTCAATGGCCGACATATCCCGGTCGATTCCCAGCAGCACGCCGTCGGGCGCTGTGGCCTCAAGCAGCATGGCGGCATGTCCCCCTCCGCCCAGGGTCATGTCGATAAACCGTTCGCCGGGGCGGGGCGCCAGGCGCTCCAGCACGGCCGCAGCCAGCACCGGCGTGTGATAGGCATGATGTGGATCGGGGTTGGGCATGGCGGTGTTTGTGTCATCTTTTGTATCAATGCTGCCCGGTTACAGGCCCAGGTCGGCCAGTGCGTCAGCCAGATCCCCCGGATCGACCGACCGGTCCATTTCGGTGTTCCACTTGCCTGCGTCCCATACCTCGAAGGTGCCGCCGTTGCCAACCACCATTGTTTCTCTGGAGAGGCTGGCGTATTCCCTCAAGTGGGTGGGGATCAGCACGCGGCCCTGCCGGTCCAGGCTGCATACCTCGGCACCGGAATAGAGCAGGCGGCGATAGTGCCGCACTTCCGGCTTGACCTGGGACAGCCCCTGGAGCTTTTCCATAAAACGGTGCCAGTCGGCTTCGGTATACACCTCCAGACACGGGTCCAGTACCTTGCGGGTGATCACCAGCCGCGCCCCTTGCCCTACCGTTTCGCGAAACTTCGCCGGGATGGCAAGACGCCCTTTGGCGTCGATCCGTTTTGTTTCCCTACCGAGGAACACTTTGGTCCACTTGACTCCATCAATCCCCACTTTTCCCCACTTCTTTCGAGGGAAGTATACCCTTGAGGAACCGGCTGTCAAGGGATTGCCCCGTGTTTTTTAAGGGGTAGAGCGGAATATCTGGAGCGGCGGGAAAGCGGGGATGAAGGGCTGGGGTCAACGCGGCGATATGCAGGGATTTTTATCTATTTTTCTGTAAAAACAGTAAATTAGGCTGATCTCTCCGGCGGGTGGGGGAAAGTGGGGGTATTTAGTGGAATGGTGCTAGCGCCGGGCTTTACGGGCGGCGCGCAGGCGGGCAGGCAGGTGGACGCTTTCCCAGCCAAGCGCAGCGTCAAAGTCCGGGCATTTACGCTCCAGCGCCTTAAAGCGCGGGCCGTGGTGTCTTTCGCCGTGCAGGCGCTCCCCGTTGCTGTCTGTCAGGGTGTGGTGGGCCATTTCGTGCCAGATAACGTAACGCACCACGGCGGCGGGCACGTCCGGGTGATCCAGCACCGGGTTGACGCGGATCAGCTTGCGGCTGGGGTCGTAGCTGCCCAGCCGGACCCGCAGGGCGCCGGGCCGCCGGCGGACCCCCCAGGTGATCTGTGGGAGATCGGCACCGGGAAAGTGCGAGGCCATTTGCTCCAGCAACTCATCCAGGTGGTGATCGTGACCACGGGGCCGTAACCGGGCTTGCGTGCGGGGCGTGACGGGCTGGGTTTTCGCAAGGTGTTCGCGGATCACGGCGCTGCTTTTTTTGCACCCTTCGGAAACAAAGCGCAGCACGGCGTCGCGCACTTTGCCTGTGGGGGCGGCCAGGTCTTCGTGCAGGCGCACCGAAATGCCTTTGCCGGTGCGCCGGACGGTCACCAGCCGGCGGATGTTGCGGGTGAAGACAATGTGTACCGGCAGGCCCGTGTGCCGGGTCAGCTCTTTTTGCAGGGTGTTTTCGTCCACGCCTACAACGCCACCGGCAACAGCCGTTCGACGGTAACGCCCGCAGGCGTCACGCTGGCCTGATACGGCAACAGCTTCACCCCCGCACGGGCGGCTTCCCGCAGGGCGATGCCGTAGGCCGGGTCGATATCGTCCGCCGGGGTAAAGCGGTCGCAGTCTGCACGGTGCACCAGAAACACCACAGCGGCCTGATCGCCGCCTTTGACCATGTTTGCCAGCTCGTGCATGTGCTTTTTGCCCCGTTCGGTGACCGAGTCCGGAAACCGGGCGATACCGTTTTGCTCCAGGGTGGTGTTTTTGACCTCTACCCAGCTGCGGCGATTCCCGGTTTCCAGCAGCAGGTCAATGCGGCTGTTCCTGCCGTATTTGACCTCCCTTCGAATCGTCTCGTAGCCGCCCAGTTCCGGAATCTGCCCGGCGCGAATCGCATGTTCCACCACGCCGTTTGCGCGGCCGGTGTGGATGCCCACCCAGCAGCCGTTCGCTTCGACCAGTTCCCAGGTGTAGGCCAGCTTGCGCTTCGGATTGGTGGATGCGGACAGGTATACGCGGCTGCCCGCTTCGGCGCAGCCTTTCATGCTGCCGGTATTGGGGCAGTGGGCCACCACGAGCTGACCGTCAGCCAGTTCCACATCGGCCAGAAAACGCTTGTAACGGCGAATGAGGACGCCGGGAATCAGGGGGGCGGGCCAGTTCAGTCCAGGGCCTGTTAACACAAACGGCGGTGGCGGCGACGGAGTCCATTTTTTTGCAGGCCAAGGCACGTAGCGCAGTACGTACTCATTGTACGCACAAGCTGTGTAACGTCGGACTGCGAAAAAATGGACCCGTCCCTTCGGGTTGCGCCCAAAATGCCACCATGCTTCGTTGTTCGTCGTTCATTTAGAACCACTAAATTCTCTCCTCACGCCTTGCCTGGC
>CBDUXI010000033.1:0-26357 GCA_965371175.1 uncultured bacterium | reverse complement strand
CGTTGATGATGCCCAGTACTGACTGGATACGGTCGCCGGTAAAGCTTTCGCGCACGGCCCGCAGAATCGGAATGCCACCGCCCACCGCCGCCTCAAACGCGTATTGCACGTTGTTTTTGCTGGCGGCACTCAAGAGTTCTTCCCCGTGGGCCGCCACCAGCGCCTTGTTGGCCGTGACCACGTGCTTGCCGTGGGCAAACGCCGCCAGCGTCAGCTCTTTTGCGATGCCGGTGCCGCCGATCAACTCCACCACCACCGGCACGTCCGGGTCGTTGATGACGTCCATGGCGTCGGCGCAACCCACCCCCGCAGGCAGGTTCAGCTTTTTCAGGGTGGCCTCGTCTTTTTCGGCCACTTTGGCCAGCCGCGCGGGGAACCCCATGCGGGCTTCGATCACGGATGCGTTTTCCGTAAGGATCGATACCACGCCGCCGCCGACTGTGCCTGCGCCAATGACGCCAATGTTTACTGCCTGAGTCATGATGCTTATCTGTTATTTGGGGCCTTTTGCCAACGCCTTCTTGATGCCGGAGGTGGCCTGACGGATACGCTGCTCGTTCTCCACCAGTGCAATGCGTACAAAATCGTCTCCATACTCGCCGAAGCCGATGCCGGGGCTGACCGCCACCTTGGCCTCCTTGAGCAGGAATTTGGAAAATTCGAGGGAGCCCATTTTTCGGAACGGCTCCGGTATCTGCGCCCAGACGAACATGCTGGCCAGTGGTTTTTCCACCTTCCACCCGGCCCGGTCCAGGCCGCGTATCAGCGTGTTTCTGCGGGACTGATAGAGCTGGCAGATTTCGGTCACGCAGTCCTGCGGGCCGTTCAGGGCCGCCACGGCGGCAATCTGGATCGGCTGGAACACGCCGTAGTCCAGGTAGCTCTTGATTTTTGACAGCGCCCCGACGATCTGCTGGTTGCCGAGCATAAAGCCCACCCGCCAGCCGGGCATGCTGTAGGTTTTGGACAGGGAGTAGAACTCCACCGCCACATCCTTGGCCCCCGGCACCTGAAAAATGGACGGCGCCACATAGCCGTCGAAGGTGATCTCGGCATAGGCTAGGTCCGACACCACCAGCAGGTCGTTCTCGCGGGCGAAATCGACGATCTTTTCAAAAAACGCCAGGTCCACCACTTGGGCGGTGGGGTTGGACGGAAAATTCACCAGCAGCACCTTGGGGTGCGGCCAGCAGTTGCGCACGGCCTTTTCCAGCTCTTCAAAATAGTCCAGGTCGGGCCGCACCGGCACGTGGCGGATGTCGGCCCCGGCAATGATGAAGCCGTACGGGTGGATCGGGTACGATGGGTTGGGTGCCAGCACCGCATCGCCCGGATTGGTAATGGCCAGTGCCAGCGAAGACAGCCCCTCCTTGGAGCCGATGGTGACCACCGCCTCGCTGTCCGGGTCCATATCCACATCGAACCTGCGCTTGTAAAAATCGCATACGGCCTGCCGCAGACCGCGAATACCACGGGACAGGGAATAGCGATGGTTGCGCGGATCCCGTGCCGCCTCGCACAGCTTGTCGACAATGTGTTTGGGGGTGGGCGTATCCGGGTTGCCCATGCCGAAATCGATGATGTCCTCCCCCCGGTGGCGGGCGGCCATCTTCAGTTCGTTCACCTGGGCAAAGACGTACGGCGGCAACCGCGCAATGCGCTGGAAGTCCCTGAACTGGCTATCTGATTTTCTGCGCCCCTGCTTTTTTTCCATCATTTCACCGGCTCGGAAGAGAGGCAAGCACCCCTCCGGCATTAAAACTGCTGCGTACCCTGGGTCCTGCGCTCACATGCCGGAAGCCCATTTCAAGCGCCCGGCCTTTCAGCACTGCAAACGCTTGCGGGGTCAGATAGCGTGACACCGGCCGATGCGCGGCACCGGGGCGCAGGTACTGGCCCACGGTCAGTATGTCGCATCCGGCGGCAAGCAGGTCGGAAAAGACCGCGTACAGTTCTTCGTCCGTCTCCCCCAGCCCCACCATCAGGCCCGACTTGGTCAACCCTGAAAATTCACTTTTTACCCGTTCGACAAGGCGCAGGGAACCGGCATAATCGGCTCCCGGACGGACCTGTGCGTACAGGCGCGGCACGGTTTCCAGATTGTGGTTCAACACGTCCGGGGCGGCTTTGGCGACGGTCAGCACCGCGTCCGGATTGCCGGCAAAATCGGGCACCAGCACCTCTACCGTGGCGGCTGGCAACCCCTTGCGCACGGCCCGGATGCTCTCCACAAAGTGAGACGCGCCGCCATCGGCCAGATCGTCCCGGTCCACGGAGGTGATGACCACGTGGGACAGTCCCATGTGACGGGCCGCCCGGGCAAGGCGGGCAGGCTCTTCCGGATCGGGAGAAGTCGGCGTCCCTGTGGATACGGCGCAAAAGGCGCAGGCGCGGGTACAGGTACTTCCCAGAATCATGAAGGTGGCGGTGCCGCGCTCAAAACAATCGGCAAGGTTGGGGCACCGGGCCTCCTCGCACACGGTGGCAAGGCCCGCCTGGCGCAAGCGGCGGCGCAGGTCATCGCCCGCCCCCACAGAGGCCGGTTTCGGGGCGATCCAGAGCGGAAGACGGGTGCCATTTTCGGGATGTAAAGCCGGTGCGCGCATAAACGCATTATTTTACTGCCCGATGGACTCCATGTCCAACTCGGTAAAGCGCTCGAAACCCACGTCTTCCGTGGCCATGCGCCGGGGACGGTGCTTCCAGTCGAACATCTCCACCAGCCCTTCCTGACCCGGCTTGGACAGCAGGCCGGTTTCCGTATCCACCTTGGCATAGACGATCCCGTGGGGAATATCGAACTCCCGGTCCGGTAGCGATTTCAGGGCCACTTTCAGAAAATCGATCCAGATCGGCAGGGCCGCACGGGCGCCGGTCTCCTTGTTGCCCAGGCTGGTGTGGTCGTCCATGCCCACCCATACGCCCACGGCAAGGTCCGGGGCAAAGCCCATGAACCAGGCGTCGGTAAAGTTATTGGTGGTGCCGGTCTTGCCGCCCACATGGCGCCCCAGCACTTTGGCTCTGCGCCCGGTACCTTTACGCACCACGTCTTCCAGCACGTTGGTGATCAGGTAGGCGGTCTCCTCGGAAATCGCCCGCTCTTCCATGGGTTCCGCCGCCTCCAGCAGCACGCCGCTCCGGTCCACCACCCGGCGCAGGAAGTACGGCTCTGCCCGCATACCGCCTGCGGCAAACACGCCGTAGGCGCGGGTCAACTCCATCAGGTTGACGCTGGAGGAACCCAGCACCAGAGACAGATCCTTGGTGAGCGGCGTTTCAATCCCCAGACGCCGGGAAAAATTGCGCACGTGGCGCACCCCCACCTCTTGCAGCAACTTGATGGAGGCGATGTTGCGGGAATGCACCAGCGCGTCCCGCAGGGTGGTCGCGCCAAAAAAACGCTTTTCGTAGTTTTCCGGCTTCCAGGTGGTGTTGTTGCTCGAATCGTGGAAGGTGAGCGGCGTATCCATTAGGATGGAGGCCGGGGAATACCCTTTTTCGAACGCCGCAGCGTAAACCAGCGGCTTGAAGGCCGAGCCCGACTCCCGCTGGGCGGAAATGGCCCGGTTAAACTGGCTCAGGTTAAAGTCATACCCGCCCACCATGGCACGCAGTTCACCGGAAGCCGGGTCCAGCGCCACCAGCGCGGCCTGCACCTTGGGGATCTGCGACAAGGTAAAGGTGAGCGGCTCCACGCCGTTGATGCCCACGTGGATCAGATCGCCTACGGTAATGTATTTTTCGGGCGCGAACTTGCGATCCACCACCAGATCCTTTTTCAGGTCCGGCCCGGTCAGGCGGCGGCGCGCCCATTCCATGTCTTCCATGGAGATGATTCCCTCGCGCCCTTCCACCAGCACGATCAGTTCGTCGGGCGCCACCGCTACCACCACCGCCTCGTACAGGTCTCCCGGTGTCAGTTCGGTGCGGATGCGGGCGCGGGGCCCCTTGGAGACGCGCATCTCCATCTCTTCCTCGCTCAACCGCCCGATGACGCCGCGCCATCCCTGCCTTTTGTCCAGCGCCCGCAGATGCTTTTTGACGGCCACCTCGGCGGCCTCCTGCATCACCCCGTCCAGGGTGGTATAGACCGACAGACCGCCCTGATAGACCGCGTCGGTGCCGTACACGTTGGCCAGATGTTTGCGGATCTCTTCCAGAAAATACGGGGCCTGCCGGGAGGTCGATCGGGGTCTGCGGAACGACAGGTCGGTGGCGTACGCCAGTTGATAGGTGGACCAGTCGATCGCCCCCGCATCCACCATGCGCCGCAGCACCACCCCCTGCCTTTTTTTAGCGGCCTCCGGGTTCACATACGGCGTATAGCGTGAGGGGGCCTTGGGCAGCCCGGCCAGAAAAGCGAACTCGGGCAGGGTCAGCTCGCCGATATCCCGGCCAAAATAGGCTTGGGCCGCCGTCTGTACGCCGTAGGCGCCGTTACCCAGATAAATTTCGTTCAGGTACAGTTCAAGTATTTCGTCCTTGGTGAGGATGCGCTCCATTTTGAGCGACAATAGCGCCTCTTTAATTTTCCGGGTAAAGGTTTTGTCCCGGGACAAAAACAGGGTGCGGGCCAGCTGCTGGGTGATGGTGCTACCGCCCTGGCTTAAGCCCCCACGCACAAAGTTGGCCACCACGGCCCCGGCGATACGCACCGGGTCTACACCAAAGTGATCGTAAAAGCGGGTGTCTTCCACCGACAGCACCGCCTGAATCAACTCCTTGGGCATGGTTTCCAGCGGCACATAGACCCGGCGCTCGCTGTAATATTCTCCCAGGGTTTCCCCCCGGTGATCGTAAATGCGGGTCACGGAACTGGGGGCGTATTCCCGCAGGTTGTGGATGCTGGGCAGCTCGCTGTACAGCTTGACCACCCACACAAACAGGACCAGCCCGATGGTGCTGGCCACCACGGTACCGGCAACCGCCGTCCACAACACCACCGCCCACTTGCCCTTGACGGAAAGCGCCCACGCCAGGGCCTTGCGAAAGCGGTAGCGCCACTTTCCCTCCCCTTTGGTCTGCTTTGGCGGCTTCCATTTGGGCGGGTTGTCAGTGGGGGGCGTGTCGTTTGAATCGTTCATCAGGTATCCGGCAGAAAAAAAGCGGCGGGAACGGCTCCCACCTGTTCGGAGCGAACGGGTAGCATACACCAACCAACGGACAGGAAAAGAGCGGGAAGATTTGCCTCACTGGCGTGCGGCTTGCCCCCATTTTGTCCTAAGCCCTATAATCATCCTCATTCGACCGTAGTCGGAATGTAAGTTGTTTTGCCGGTTTCCGGGATCAGCCCGGACCCGGCACCCCGATCGAACCCGTCAATGACAAGAAGATAAGGAACCGTGTCATGGCAGATAATATGCCGCTCAAGGAATGGACCCTCGGTACCCTGGCCGTCACCGGGGTACTCAGCCTCATCATCGTGCTGGTCATGCTGCTGTAATGGCATCCGATCACTCGTTCGACATCGTCTCCAAGCTGGATATGCAAGAAGTGAAAAACGCGGTCGGGCAGATTTCCAAGGAGATCGGCCAGCGTTTTGACTTCCGGGGCAGCGCCAGCAAAGTGGAGCTGGAGGCCGAGGTACTGGTGCTGCACTCCGACGACGAAGCCAAGCTCAAAAGCGTGGTCCGGGTGGTGGAAGAGCGCATGGTCAAGCGCCACATATCGTTAAAAGCGCTGGACTATCAGCCGCTGGAACCCGCCGCCAACGCCACGGTGCGCCAGCGAATCCTGTTTAAACAGGGGGTGCCGTCCGATAAGGCCAAAGAGATCGTCAAGCGCATCAAGGGCATGAAGCTCAAGGTGCAGGCCGCCATTCAGGGGGATCAGGTGCGGGTGTCCGGAAAGAAACTGGACGACCTGCAACAGGTCATGGGCGATTTAAAAAAAGCCGATATGGGCCTGCCCCTGCAGTTCGAGAATTTTCGCTGACGGAGTATTCCGCATGACCCTGACCACTATCGAACGCCACATCATGGAGGAGGAGCGCAAGCTCGGCCCCACCTCCGGCACCCTGACCAACCTGCTGTACGACATCGCCGTGGTGGCCAAGGTCATCTCCCGCGAGGTGCGCCGGGCGGGCCTGAACGACATCATCGGCGCCACGGGCGACGTGAACGTGCAGGGCGAGGCGGTGCAAAAGCTCGACGCCTACGCCAACGACATGCTCACCGGCTATCTGTCCCGCAGCGACCGGGTGTGCGTCATCGGCTCCGAGGAAGACGACCATCCCATCATCGTGGAAGCGGGCCGTTCCGGAAAATACGTGGTCAACATCGACCCGCTGGACGGTTCCGGCAACATCGGCGTCAACGCCTCCATCGGCACCATCTTTTCCATTTTGCCCAAGCAGAGCGACGGACCGGTGGGCCAGGCCAGCGACTGCCTGCAACCGGGCCGCAATCAGGTGGCGGCGGGGTACGTGATGTACGGCTCGTCCACCATGCTGGTCTACTCCACCGGCTACGGGGTCAACGGCTTTACCCTGGACCCCACGGTGGGAGAATTCGTCCTGTCCCACAGCCAGATCCGCATCCCCGACCGGTGCAAGTACTACAGCATCAACGAAGGCTATACGGCCTACTGGGACGAAGCCACCCGGCAATATATCGACTGGGTGAAATCCATCGACAAAGGCTCCAGCCGTCCGTACGGGCATCGCTACATTGGCGCACTGGTGGCCGACTTTCACCGCAACATGCTGGACGGCGGCGTCTTCCTGTATCCCAGGGATAAAAAAGACCCGAAACTGCCCAACGGCAAGCTGCGCCTGCTGGTCGAAGCCAGCCCCATCGCCTTCCTGGCCGAACAGGCCGGCGGCTGGGCCTCCACCGGCACCGAGCGCATTCTGGACATCGTCCCCACCGAACTGCACCAGCGGGTGCCGCTGATCGTGGGCAACAAGGCCGAGGTGGAGCGTTACGAACAGTTTGCCAAGGGCAACGGCTAGCGCCCTCCTGCTGCTCTGCACCCTGTGGCCCGCCACCGGGCTTGCCGCACAGTGGATGCAACTGACCCTGCCGGATGGCGGCACCGCCCCCACCGAAGTCATGATCTCCCCCCGCGAACGCGCCCTGGGTCTGATGTACCGGGATCACCTGCCTGCCGGGCAGCTGATGCTGTTTCACTACAACAAAGACGGCAAGCGCGAACTGTGGATGAAAAACTGCCGCTTCGCCATCGATGCCATATGGCTGGATGCGGGGGGCCGCGTGCTTGCGGTCATGCCGGACCTGCCCCCGTGTGAAAAAGAACCGTGCCCCATCTACGGCCCGGATATTCCCTCCCGCTATATGGTGGAAGGGGTTAGTGGCTGGGCGGATGCCCACGGGGTGACGGTGGGGGCCATCATCGGTTTGGGGGAACGCACGAACACCCCACCAGAAAAGTAAAAAAAGGCCGACCGGACAAACCGGTCGGCCTTTTAAAAGCATGGTGCCGAAGGGGAGACTCGAACTCCCACGGGCCGTGAAGCCCACTATGTATGGGAAAGGGCCTGCCCCACGATTTGCTGAATCCCCGTCTCGGTTTTCTTCTCTATGGCATCAAACCGGATCCCCATGCCATCTCCGTGTGTATGCACGACCGAACCGATGACAAAGAGATTGCTCGGCAGACCTTCCTCATCCGGAAATATCTGGAACAGGCAACGCGTTTCAACCGGAAGCTGCTCGCTTGAGGTGATATACATCCCACAATGGCTCAGGTTCTGGATCCAGCCGTCATAAAGATTCTCGTCATATTGGTTGATGAAACGGACCGGTACCCGGACCCCAACCCTGACATTCCCACGTAGATCCCGGGTTTTCCGGGAAACAGCCGGTTTGGCCGGCCTGGGCAAGGGGAGTCGAAACTTCTTCGTCGCTTGCTCCACCTCGATTCCCTCGATCAAGTAGAAACCACGGTCCAGGAAATCTGGTGCACATATCTCTTCGGGGCCTACCTCAACAACGACGTAGTGCGAACCCGTGACGCCGGGGTGGCCCGGGTTATCCATCTGAAGTTCGGGGGGGATCGTACCTAGAGCGGTAACTTTGTGGCCACGTAGCTTGACCGCTACATCATTGATGTCCACTTCCTGACCCTTGCCAGCGCGATGCCGATCCGGGCCGCTCTTGACGTAGTAGATTCTCGCCATAACATAGCCTTCGCCCGCCTTGTCGGTATACCACGCGGAAAACAAAAGGGTATTCTTGATGCCCACCTCAACCAATAAGCCCCGCCAGCCGAAACCAGTGGGCCTCAGTGTCCCCAAGGCGGCGGAACAGGGGAACCCCCGGGCTAAGACCAGGTCCTCTCCCGCGAGTATTTCGAGAAGTATGTGGAGCCGTTCCAGTAGGTAAAGCCGTTGTCCCCCTCCTGATCTTCATTCCCGCCTCTCCCCTCGTCATTCCCGCGAAAGCGGGAATCCAGGCGACAGCCCATACGATTCCGCATCAAATCCCACAAGCTGGTTGGCCATCCCTCATGCCTGTGCGGGCCGGAAGTTGAACCGGTAACCCGACATGACAATCCCCCTGGATTCCCGCTTTCGCGGGAATGACGAGAGGGCGAGAATAACGAAGGGGGCGGGCTGACCACACTCTCCCTCAAAATAAAAAGGCCGACCGGATCAAACCGGTCGGCCCTTTTTAAAAGCATGGTGCCGAAGGGGAGACTCGAACTCCCACGAGCCGTGAAGCTCACTAGAACCTGAATCTAGCGTGTCTACCAATTTCACCACTTCGGCGTACGAACTTCGTGTGAATCGGAACGGGGAATTCTATGGGTCAACCCCCTGCTCTGTCAACGTGGAAACACCGGGCCGTTTAGCACTGGTATCAAGGCAGCGGTTCCGATAAAATTATCTGTCGGGACGACCAAAATCCGAAAAAGGGGACATTTTGCAGCAAAAAGTACGGCCTGCCGTCATCCGGGTGTTGCTCGTGGAAGACAACCACGAAGACGCCGCGCTGGTACGTGACGCGCTCCAGCGGGAAAGTGCCGACCGATTCAACATCCTGCACGTGAGCACCCTGGCCGATGCGGTCTTCCGGCTCGACAGCGAAACGTTTGACGTGCTGTTCCTGGGCCTGTCCCTGCCGGACGGCGGCGGCATTGCCGCCGTACACACTTTAAAGGCGTCGTCCCCCGGTATGCCGATGGTGGCCCTTGTCACCCCCCGGGAAGAGGGCATCGCCCTGCGGGCGGTGGAAGCCGGCGCCGAAGACTATCTGCTTAAAGTGCCCGGCAATACCATCTCGCTGTCCCGCATCCGCCGCGCCATCGAACGCACCCGAAACGACGCGCAAGTCACCCATCTGACCCGCTTCGATCCCGTTACCGGCCTTGCCAACCGCAACCAGTTCCTCTCTGTCCTGGCGGCCACCCTGGCCGAGGCCGAGGCCAAAAACAAAACGTTTGCGCTGATCCTGCTCGATCTGGACCGGTTCAAGGCGGTCAACGACTCCCTGGGGCATCAGGCGGGCGATCAGTTGCTCAAAGCCGTGGCCGAACGGCTGCAAAATCACGCCATGGGCACCGACAGCGTCGCCCGGCTGGGGGGGGACGAGTTTGCCGTGCTGATCCGCGGCGCCATCGATGCCGAGGCCGGCACCCGGCGCGCCCGGGAAATTCTGGGCACGCTGGAAGCCCCGTTCAACCTGAACGGGCACGAAATTTACGTCACCCCCAGCATCGGCGTCACCCATTTCCCCAACGGCTGCAAAAACGCCGACGCCCTGCTCAAAAACGCCGAATCCGCCGTCTACCGCGCCAAGGAAGAGGGACGGAACACGGTGCAACTGTTCGAGCCCAACATGGCCCCGCCCGCCTTCGAGCGCCTGCGGCTGGAGGCCGATCTGCGGCACGCCCTGGAGCGGGACGAGTTTGTGCTCTATTACCAGCCGCAGGTCGATCCAAAATCCGGCAAAATCACCGGGGCCGAGGCGCTGTTGCGCTGGCACCACCCCAAGCTGGGGCTGATTCCCCCCGCCCAGTTTATCTGGCTGGCGGAAGAGACCGGCCTGATTGTCCCCATCGGCGAATGGGTGCTGAAAACCGCCTGCCTGCAAGCCAGAATGTGGCTCGACAAGGGGTTCGACAGCATGCACATGGTGGTGAACCTGTCGGCCCGCCAGTTCAAGCAGGACAAGCTGTATGCCACGGTGGACGAAGTCCTCACCGGCACCGGCCTGCCCCCGGCCAATCTGGTGCTGGAAATCACCGAAGGCGTGGCGGTGGAAAACACCCGCAGCAACAACAGCCTCATGATTGACCTGAAGGCCCGCGGGGTGAAAATCTCCATTGACGATTTCGGCATGGGCTATTCGTCCCTGAGCTATTTAAAAAGCTTCCCGATCGACATCCTCAAAATCGACCGGCATTTCGTCAAAGACGTCCCCAAAGACAAGGGCGATACCGCCATCGCCAGAGCCATCATCGCCCTGGCCCACGGGCTTTCGCTCACGGTAGTCGCCGAAGGGGTGGAAACCGCCGAGCAGTTTAAATTCTTTACAGACGAAGGCTGCCACGCCATGCAGGGCTATCTGCTCAGCCGCCCCATCTCGCCCGGAAACTTCACCCGGCTGCTGGAAAAAGGGATCACCATGCCCAAATCCCCCAAGGCCAAAAAAGCCCACTCGGCGGACGCCTGATCCCATGCCCGATCTCGCCTGCCTGAACGGAACCATCCAGCCGCTGGAAGACACGCGGGTGTCGGTGAACGACCGGGGCTTTCTGTTTGGCGATGCGGTGTACGAGGTGATCCGCACCTACGGCGGCCAGCCGTTCCGGATGACCGATCATCTGGACCGGCTGGAAAAAAGCATGGCCGCCATCCGCATCCACCCGGATCGGGACCGGACCACCGTAGAAAAATGGATTCACGATGTGTGCGATCAGGCCGGGTACGACGAGGCCAAAATCTACCTGCAAGTGAGCCGGGGGGAAGCCCCCAGAGATCACGCCTTTCCCGACGTGTCGCCCACGGTGCTGATCACCGTCACTCCCATCGCTCCCCTGCCCGCAGAGATGACAAAAAACGGCGTGGCGGCGCTGTCCACTCCGGATATCCGCTGGGCCCGGTGCGATGTGAAATCCGTCAACCTGCTACCCAACGTGCTGGCCCGGCAGGCGGCCAGGGACGCAGGCGCGTTTGAGGCGCTGTTCGTGGACGAAGGCGGTTTCTTACTGGAAGGGGCCACCAGCAACGTGTTTGCGGTGATGGACGGAACCATCGTCACCCCGCCGCTGGACCCGCACATTCTGCCCGGCATCAGCCGCACCTACCTGATGGAACTGGCAACACAGCTCAACATCCCGTTGGCCGAGCTGCCCATCCCCATGGACACGCTGGCCACGGCGGAAGAGCTTTTTCTGACCGGCACCACCATCGAAATTTTGCCGGTCAATCAGGTGGACGGCAAACCGATCGGCACCGGACAGCCCGGCCCCATCACCCGCACGCTGCAACAGGTCTTCCGCCCGGCTCACGCCGCGACGCCCCAAAGCTAAAGGACGCCTTATGGAAGCCATCATTTTTCTGCTGATCGTGGGTGTCGCCACCCTGGCGTTTACGGTGTTTACCCTGTTGCGGAGAATGTCCGGCGAGTTTGCCACAGGCAAGCTGGAAAAGCTGGAGGCCACCCTCAAGGAACGGCTGGACGCAGGCAGCGACCTGACCGCCGCCAAGGTGGGCGAGCGGTTCGAGGTGAAGCACCGGGAGCTGTCCGAGCAGCTATTCAAGCAGGAGATGGAAGTGCGGCAGGCCATCGAGCGGCTGAAGGCCGATACCGCAAAAACCCTGGGGGAGCAGCAGGTCAAAATGACCGAGGCCATGGCGCAGGGGGCCACCCGCACCAACCACACCCTGCAGGAAACCATGAAACTGGCGACCGATACCCTGAACAAGCGGTTCGCCGAGTTGCAGGGCACCACCGACAAAAAACTCACCGAAATATCCGGCAAGGTGGAAGAACGGCTCGACGAAGGGTTTAAAAAGACCAATCAAACGTTCACCGACGTCATCAAGCGGCTGGCGATCATCGATCAGGCCCAGAAGAAGATCACCGACCTGTCGGAAGATGTGGTGTCGCTGCAGGACATTTTGTCGGACAAGCAGTCCCGCGGGGTGTTTGGCGAGGTGCAGCTTTCCCAGTTGATCAGAAATGCCATGCCCGAGGGTAGCTACGCCTTGCAGCACGACCTGGGCAACGGCAAGCGGGCCGACTGTGTGCTGTTCCTGCCCGACCCCACCGGCACCGTGGCGATTGACGCCAAATTTCCGCTGGAAAACTACCGGCGCATGTTCGACAGGGAACTGCCCGAGGCGGAGAAAGCCGCGGCCATGCGCCTGTTCAAGCAGGACGTCAAAAACCACATTCTGGCCATTGCCGAAAAATACATCGTGCCGAACGTCACGTCTGACTACGCCATGATGTTTTTACCCGCCGAAGCGGTATTTGCCGAAATCCACGCCCACCACCCGGATCTGGTGGAGCTGTCGTACAAAAAGCGCGTGGGCATCTCCTCCCCCACCACCTTAATGGCCATCCTCACCACCGCCCGCGCCGTCATCAAGGACGAAAAAACCCGCGAGCAGGTGCACATCATTCAGGAGCACCTGGGCGGACTGGCAAGGGATTTCGGGCGCTTCGGCGACCGCATGGACAAGCTGGCCACCCACATCCGCCAGGCCCACGAAGACACCGAACAGGTGCACACCTCGGCCAAAAAGATCACCAGCCGGTTTGAGAAGATCGAAAAGGTGCAGTTGGAGGAGAAGCCGGAGCCGAAGGCTAAAGAGATGGAGGCGGGTGGTTCGGAGCAGTTGGAGTTGCCGTAACGGTCGGTAAGGGAACCCCGGACGGCCGTCGTGACGAAGAGTCCGGGCACGATCATTCCCGGCGCCCCCTTTTCAGCGAGTCCGCGCCTCAGCGCACCCGTAGCCTCCCCATCAAATAACGAATCCGTGTCGAAGCGCCGGAGGGGCTTATCTTCCCCGCGCGGGCATTCCGCGACCCGCAGTCGTACCGTGTTGGCAACCCGTCGCGCGCACGCCATTGCCCTGTCAGAGCGCTGCAAACCCTTCGTAACAAGAAACCACTACGGCCCATGAAAAGTGGCCAGATCCCCAAGCGACAAAAAACGTGACGGATGGGGAATGTATCAAGATGATAAACATCGTCGAGCAGCATTTCGCGATTATTTTTTGTTGACATCCCGCTTTGAACAGTTTTTTATATCTACACGCTAATGTAATTTTGCATTTTGCAATTGACTGTACAGAGAGATGAGGGAGAGGTACATGAAGAAAAACGACGACCAACCCAGTCAACAGGACAAGGATGACTTCGAGAAAAGAATCGCGCATTACGGCCTGACCCCCAAAGCGGTTTTGCAGGACAGGCTTGAAGTCGATCCATCGACCCGGGTTTCGCTGACCGGGAAGGGATCCCCCTGTCACGTAAGCCCGCATATCCTGCAAACGAAGGATATCGGGCAAGTAAAGCAGTGGATTGGTTTGCTGGACGACGTGTTCGACCAGCCCAATGCTCCCCGGTGCCACGAAGCACCCAACCACTACCTGCCGTTCGGGACGGCCCACGCGCGACGGGGGAAAAAGGAGATCGAGCCGAAACCGGGAAAACTCGGTGACGCCGCACTGAAAAACCTGGACCTGGACAAACTGAGGTCGACAGAACTCGACGCGATACGGCAGGTGGCCCGCGCGTACGTACGCGGCGACTCACGAAAGGTAAAGGCGTACAAGCTGTTCCTGGAGCAAATTTACCAGATCTTCGAGTTTCCATTGTGGATATTCCGGACGGTGATCGTACGGAGCGGGTCGGTACTCGA
Source organism: uncultured bacterium (assembly GCA_965371175.1). Lineage (GTDB taxonomy): Bacteria > Nitrospirota > JACRHL01 > JACRHL01 > JACRHL01 > CBDUXI01. The sequence goes on along the minus strand of CBDUXI010000033.1, from coordinate 12,518 downwards.
GTTCGGCCCCGGCAACAATTTGCTTTGCGCGTGGCGGGTACAGATCGAGGAGGGCGGAATTATCCGCTCAGAGGGAAGCCTTACGGTCAATGCCACCATCGTCGAGCGTATCTAAATCAAGGAGATTGTCATGGCAGATTTTGATGTTGTGTCCGCAAACGGTGCCAACGGGCCGGTTGGGACTGCCGGAGGCACCGGCGCGGCGGGTGCGCAAGGAATCGATACCGTTTGTCACTGGAACGGAGACGACTCGGGGACGCCCGGAAGCACGGGGGGCGGCGGTACCGTTGGTAGCAATGGAGGAAACGGTGGAAACGCCCCGAGTCCTGCCGACCTCACCATTCGGGTTCGTGACCTGATTGGTAATATCCGGGCCACGAACCAGGGCGGTCGCGGGGGCAATGGTGGTAACGGGGGCGCCGGGGGCGCCGGCGGGCAAGGGGGAGACGGTGGCAGTGGAAGTGGCTGCGAGCCGGAGGAAAACGGCGGTGCCGGAGGGCGCGGCGGCAACGGCTCCGATGGAGGAAATGGCGGGGCCGGGGCAAACGGGGGCGATATTATCCTTCTGTACGAGAACATTGTCGACGGGGACTTTGAAGGCTTTTCAGATCTGGGTGCAGGCGGCGCAGGCGGGGCCGGGGGGGCTGGCAGGGCCGGCGGCCTGGGTGGACGGCGGGGCGGTGACGGGGTGCGCGCCAGCCAGGGACCGCCCGGGTCACCCGGCCAACCGGGGCTGCCCGGGGCTGCCGGATCCCCGGGCGAAGTGATCGTACAACTCGATCCCGCTCCTTGATGAAAACCATCGGGACATCCGCGCCGTCGGCGGATGCGGCTGCCACCAATACGTTGTTGCGCGTGGCCGCCTACTTCGCGGATGTCCCGGTTGTGGAGGCGGTTAAAACCGCGCACGGCCTGCTTGCCGGCACACGGCTTCCCCGCCGGGGTTACTCAACACTCAATAACGATGGCGATCCGCTGCAACTTTGCCTGTCGTTTACCCGTAAAGGGTGCCGGGTGAGGATGATTGGCGACCCGGGATCAACCGTTGTCGACCCGATTGCCCGGCACGCAACTGCCAGACAGGCACTTGCGTTTACGTTAAACGCGGGAGCGGCTTCATCCCTGGCGCCTGTGTGCGAAACGACGCTCCGCATCACACTGCCGGAAGACAGGGAAGGTCTGTCGACCTTATCCGGGGGGGGCCTCTGGCTCGGCGCCGCGCTGGGACAGCCCGGCTGCGCAGTGTACACAACCGCACGTTGGGGTCCCATCCGGGACCGCTGGCCGAGGACAAACCACTGGCTTACCTCAACGCTTCCCGATACCGGACCGGCATCAATTATGCTCGACCGGCTTGCGGGCAGTACCCAGGTTGTCAGCACGGGGATTGAGGGAAACACAATCGCGGACGCCCGGGCAAAGCTTTACTGGCGCCTGGGCGGCGTGACGGATCCCGGCATGCCGGGAATTCCCGCATTCATGGCGGAAGTGATCGCCACGTTCCTGAGTGTGGCCGCCGGAGCTGAGGTGATCCGCCGCACGGGCATCCTGTTTTCCGCGGGGTTTTCTCTTTCATGCGGCGCGATGGCCGACATCAAGGTTGATCTATGCGCGCACTGCCTGAAACGTTCACATGTTCAGTGGCAGCGCGTGTTCGAATCGCTTTCTCGCACGTTCGGGCTTCCCGCAATCGTCTTGCCACCCGGCCTTGATATGGCCTTTGTCGGGCTCGGAATCAATGCCCGTGGGGCCGTACGGCTTAACGTGTACCTGAAACGGCAGACCGATGACCGCATTGTTACACGCAGCGCTTGAACATGCGGTGAGCTATCTGCTCCGGCGCCAGTCTGGCAATGGCCACTGGGAGGATTACCAGTTACCGGTCGGCGCGTCAGACGCATGGGTGACTGCTTATGTGGCTTTCGCGTTGTCCTGTGTGTCCGGAAAGGGTGCCAAAAAAGGGCTTGAATCGGCGGCCCGGTGGCTGTTGAGTGAACGTCCCTACCCTCAGGGGTGGGGGTATAACCACATCACCGGCCCTGATGCGGACTCAACGGCATTGGCAACTCTCGCGCTACGTGCCGCCGGAGCGGATTCGCAGCCTCAAGACAATCACTGGCTCCGGATGCGTTGGCAGCCGAGCGGTGGTTGCGCAACCTATCCCCAAAATGACGCCTGGGGACAGGCGCACCCCGACGTAACGCCAGTTGCGTTCATCGCGCTTTGCCCGGAGGACCGGTCCGAACTGACCGCAGCCGTCACAGGCTTCCTGCGTTCAAATCGACGTGCAAACGGCTCGTGGCCATCGTACTGGTGGAAATCATCCCACTACAGTACGTGGTGGAACGCTTTACTCTGGCGCGAACTGGGCCTGACACCCGATGAAACGCCGCCGCATGTGGGTTTAGAAGAACAATACGCGGTCGATAACGCCTTTGACCTCGCTTGCGTCCTCGGTATCGCAACCGTTCGTTGCGGAACGGCGGCCCCGATCTCGCACAATCTGGTCCCGGAGTTGCTCTCCCTTCAACTGCCGGACGGGTCATGGCCGGGCACACCGAGTCTCCGGGTAACGGAAACGACCTGTTACGAGCCGTGGCGGCACCCACAGGGCAGAACCTACATCGACCGGAAAGGGCTCGTCACCACCGCGACAGCCGTTCGCGCCCTCTCATCCTGCCTTGCGTGATGGTACAGACACGCACCACACAAGCAATCCTCCTCTACCGCATGACATGCGCCAGATGCCGCCTGATTTCAAGGATGATCACCGTTTTTTCACTTGGTTCGGTTCGTCGTGTCGGAATCAATTCTGTTGCAGCCCGGTCTCTGTATGACGCGCATCCAGAGACACGCGGAAAACTTGCCATTATTGACGGCAGACATGCCATATGCGGTTTGAGAACCCCACTTATGTGCCTGCGGTTGATCGTCCGCGCCTGGTTGTGTCTGGCAACCCACGTTTTTCCCGTTCGCAACCTCAACCGAAAAACATCCGGCAGGCCCTAAAGCTTCTTCAGCCGGTTCGAGAAGATCGAGAAGGTGCAGCTGGAAGAAAAACCCGAGCTCGCGCCGAAGGCGATGGAAGCGGGTGGGAGCGAGCAAATGGAACTGCCAGTCCCCTACCCTACATCCCTCACCCGCCTTCGTACGTCCGAATCTCGATGATGTGCCCGCTGGGGTCGTCCAGGTACACCGCATCCGCATCGCCCCGTGAGCCGCCGGTGCGGCCGGGGCCTTTTTTGTTGGTGCGCCTGCCGGGGCCGTCACCGTACGGTATGCCGGAGTCCTTGATGCGGGCAAACGTGGCGTCGAAGGTTTCCCGGTCCATGGCAAAGGCCAGGTGCATGTGCCGCCCGATCTCTCCCTCGGCCAAGTCGAGGGTCAGGTCGTCGTTCACCCGGATTACCTCAAAGCGGGAAAACGGGCCGTCGTGGGTAAAGCCCATCACGTCCGTATAAAACGCAATCGCCTTTTCCATGTCCGCCACCCGCAAGATGGTGTGATCCAGTACCGTTGCCATAACCTGTCCCCCTAGAGCTTTCCGAGCTTCCGGACAATTTAGAGTTTTCCGAGCTTACGCTCGATGGCCCGTTCCTTTTTGGATTTCTTTCGCGGATTCCCCTTCTTCGCCGTCCCCCCCTCCCACACATCGCCGTAATCGTCCCGCTCATCCTCCGGCGTTACGGCCTGTTCCGCATTCACTTCGATCAATCGGGCGATGAAGGTGCGGCAGTTGATCGCCTTGCCGCCGTAGGTGTCGGTCCAGCCCTGCACCTTTTTGTCGCTGGAGACCACCAGGATTTCCCGCTCGCTGTCCTGCACCGTGTCTCTTATCACTTCGTCGGCGGTGATGCCTTTGGGGGAAAACACCACCTCTACCCCCCTATCGCGGGTGCGGCTGCCCACCGGATCGCCGTCTTTCCAGCCGTCGAACACCACTTCCATCTGGTGCCCCCGCGCTTTTTTGTATTGGGACAGGTTTTCCACCAACTGCCCGCGCTGTTTTTCCAGCTCAGCGCTGGAGTTCCCCATGCCCCACAGGGCGGCGATCAGGTTATATCCATCTACCAGAATCTTCATGACCGCCGGAGTATACGGCGAGCGGCTGCGCCTACGCGAAAATTGCCCTTCCGGCACCTTCCTTCTGCCCCCGCCGGTCGGCTAGACTAGGGGTCGCCCGCCGCGCCCACATCCTCTTAATCTGGAGCCGCCCGTGACACCCGCTGGAACCGACGCTTCCCCTATATCCGCTGCCAAAGAAGCACTGGTTTCCACTTTTGGATTCCCGGCATTTCGTGAAGGGCAAGAAGCGATCATCGATGCCATGCTGGCAGGGCAGGATGTGCTGGCCATCATGCCCACCGGCGGCGGCAAATCGCTCTGCTATCAGCTTCCCGCCGTGGTGGGTTCCGGCGTTACGCTGGTGATATCGCCGCTGATTGCCCTCATGAAAGACCAGGTGGACGCCATGAACGCCATCGGCGTGTCTGCCGCGTTCGTCAACTCGTCCTTGTCGTTCGACCGGGTGCGGGAGGTGATGGATGACGTAAAGAGCGGCACCACCCGCCTGCTGTATGTGGCGCCGGAGCGGTTTTATTCGCAGTTTTTCATGGCCGCCATGTCCGGCATCTCCATCGACCGGATTGCGGTGGACGAGGCCCACTGCGTGAGCCAGTGGGGGCACGACTTCCGCCCCGCTTACGTGCGCCTGCAAGAGGCGGTGGAAAAGCTGGGCAGGCCGCCCGTCTCTGCCTTTACCGCCACCGCCACGCCGGATGTGCAGGACGATATCTCTGCCCTGTTGGGCCTGCGTGACCCGCAGCGCTTTGTCACCGGGTTCGACCGGGAAAACCTGTTTCTGGAAGTGAAATCCGGCGGCAAAAAGCGCGACATGCTGGCCGATTTTATCAGTCAGCACTCGGCACCGGGCATCGTCTACGCTGCCACCCGCAAGAAGGTGGACGACGCCCACGCGCAACTGCGCTCTGCCGGGCTGTCCGCCGTGGCCTATCACGCGGGGATGCCGGATGAGGCCCGCGTGGCCGCGCAAAATGCATTCATCAACGGCACGGCGGATGTGATTGTGGCCACCAACGCCTTCGGCATGGGGATCGATAAAGCCAACGTGCGGTTTGTGGTGCATTACGACATGCCCGGCACCGTGGAGGCGTATTACCAGGAAGCGGGACGTGCGGGGCGCGACGGCAAGCCCGCCACCTGCACCGTGTTGTACGGCGCGGGGGACCGGTTTACCCAGGAATTTTTTATCGACTCGTCCAACCCCACCGAGGCGTTGATCCGCCGCCTGTGGGCCGTGCTGGTGGATGCGCGTGACGAATACGATGTCGAGTTCGGCGACGAAGGCACCGTAGAGCTTTCCTACCGGGAACTGGGGTCGCGTATCGGGGAAAAAAGCTCCGACATGGCGATCTCTTCCGCCCTCAAGGAGCTGGAACAGGCCAGTGCCCTGGTGCGGCTGAATCCGCGCACCAACCCGGCCACCGTGCGGGTGCGGGACAGAACGCAAGTGAGCGCCCGCGCCCAGGTGCAGGTCAAAATACTTGAGGCCATCGACTTTCACCTGCCGCAGGGTGAGGGCGGGAGTTTAACCATCCCCCTGCCCGACCTGGCCCACACGGCGGGCATCGATCACGACGCACTCTTACGCGGCCTGCACGCCATGGCCACGGCGAACGCCATCGACTACACCCCGCCGTTCAAGGGCCGGGGCCTCCGGCTGCTGGCCCACGAACTGCCCCCTATCGATTTTTCTGTCATCGAAGCCAAGCGCAGTCACGCCATGGCCGGTCTGGACGCCATGGAGCGCTACTGCCGCGCCCCCGGTTGCCGCCGGGCAGCCATTCTGGCCCACTTTGGCGAAATTCGGGAGCAGGGCTGCGGCACGTGTGATGGCTGCCTTGCGCCAACAAGCGGTGCCGATGCCCCGGCCCCGGCCACCGAGCTTGCCCGCAAGCTGCTTTCGGGCGTGGCCCGCTGCCGCATCGGTGGCGGCAGTATCTCGTTTGGCATCCAGACCGTCGCCGCCCACCTGGCCGGTGGCAACACCGAACAGGTGCGCAGAAACAAGCTGGATCAGATCAGCACCTATGCCCTGCTCGCGGAATACACCCAAAAGCAGGTGGCCGAACTGCTGGAGCAACTGCTCATGCTGGGCCTGCTTTCCCGCACAGATGTGGGCGAAGCCGCCGCCCGTCGGCCCGTGCTTGCCCTCACCGAACAGGGGCTTGCCGTGCTGAAGGGTGCAGGCGAAGTGCTGCTGCGCCGCCCCGGCTTGAAGCCCGAAAGCACGTCAATCAGAGCATCAGGCAGAGCTTCATCCGGGGCCACATCCAAACGCGCAGCCCGCCCGACAGCCGATCTTCCCGCAGAGGATGAAAACCTGTTTGCCTCCTTACGCGCCCTGCGCTACAAGCTGGCGCAAGAGGAAGATGTACCCGCCTTCCGGGTGTTTACCGACCGGGCATTGGTCGAGATGGCCCGGTTCAAGCCCACCAGTCTGTCCGCCATGGAAGAGATCAATGGGGTGGGGCCGAAAAAGCTGGAAATTTATGGCGAAACCTTTATCCGGGCGATCCGGGAAGGCGCATAAAATGGCAAAACCGGAACCGAAACGCTCCGAACCGTTCCGCAGTTGGGAGCTGGTGTTCCCCAACGACGCCAACCCGTACGGCTCCATGTTCGGTGGCCGGCTTATGGCGCTGATGGACAAGGTGGGGGCCATGGCCGGGGCGGATTACGCGGGCAAGATCGTCACCACCGCCTCGGTGGACGCCATGGGCTTTAAAAGCCCCATCCGCGTGGGCGAGCAGATCGAGGTCACCGCCCGGGTGGTGCTGACGGGCCACACCAGCATGGTGATCAAGGTGGATGTCTACTCCGACAACCCGTTAAACCACGAGCGCCGTTACTGCACCACGGCCCACTTCAATTTTGTGGCCCTGGACGCGGGCGGACGCCCCACGATGGTCCCCCCCCTGCTGGTGGAAACGACAGAAGAAAAGCGCGACTTTAAAGTGGCGCAAATCGTCAAGGAAAAGGCGCTTAAGCGCAAGGAGTTGATTGAGGAGACGGCGGGGGATTAGGTCCCGTTTCCCGCCTTAGTAGATGATGCTGCCAATCATCCAGTGATCCCCCTCCTTTATCAGTTCAAAGACAAAACTTCGTTCGCCTTCGTACCCTTCCTGAAACCAGAAGGAAAGCAGCGTTACCGTGGCGTGGGTGGCACCCACCTCGACCTTGCGATACTCCTGCTTGACCCAGAACAGTTCCGGGTCGATTTTTTTGGAATAGTCCTTCGCCCCGGAAACCTTGTAAACCCGCTTCAACAGATCCCTGTATGGCCCGGTGAACAGGGCATATTGATCCCCATAAGGCGGAGTCCAGTAGCGTTTGACGACCGATACGGCACTCTTGATTTCTTCGTCGTGTTCGGCGGTGCAGTGGTCCCGTTCGGGAAACAGGTCATTGGTTCCCTTGTACCCAAAATGAACGGCAGTTTCGGAAAGCGGGGAAGAGCAGATCGCCGGGGGTTCCGATCCGTCCTTTGCGGCAGGCGGATCCTGGGCGGCGAATCCATCCGCGCCGATTACCAGGGTGAAGGCCAGAAACACCAGCATTGCCTGTATTTTTGACATTTTTACTCCTGGATGGGGTTGAACGGAGGAATGCGACCCGGAGGGCCATCTTTCGGCTGTCCCCACTGTTTGGGCGGGTCTTCAGGTGAGAGTGGACGAAGATCAACATGAACGTGAGGCCCCTCGCCGTTGGGTCCCCGGTATCCCTCTTCATACCAACCAACGCCATTAAACATACCTGATTCCAATGCCTGATTTGCTGTCTCCAGGTGCGTCTGGTCGGGAACGTAAATATCCGCCGCCGTGCCCACGACGTGTTGACTGCGACGACCCGCGCCAATATCTGAGGTGGACGGTCGATCACCACCGGTAATCACCACTGGCTTGTCGATTGTCTGGCTGAATTCGTCAAGACGCTCCATGACTTCGGGCGACACTTCATATCCTCTCGGATTCCGTACATCGCCTTGCGGTTTGGGCGGGCTTTCTTCCGGGTCGGCCTGAGCTACTTTCACGCCACCCGGCTCCTGTTCCGAGATTGGCGGTTCATCCCCCAGTATGGCCCACATGGGCTTTCGCTCTCCCGGCTTGCCTTTCCACCGGGCGCGCTTTTTGGGCGTCTGCTGCTGCTTTGGTGCCCGACGCTTTGCCTCGGCATCGGCCAGAATCTCTGCGATCGGTTTTGGTTTGAATGGAACGGTCCCCATCTCTGTCTTTCCTCCCATCGGATTTGTTGCGGTTCGTACACACGCACATTCCAAGTGCCGTACCATAGACCATTCATCTAAAATAGTTAATAAAAACAACTACTTACCAAAATGATAAGAGATTGAAAAACGTGTTGTGCGATCAGGCATTTACCGGGTGGCCCGCAGGTCACCAAACGCATGTTATCCGCGCAGTGGACGCCCGCGGCCCCGACAACCTCTGGGCAACTGCCCGTATCTCGCTGGCCGCCGCGCGGCCCCGGTTAACTGCCCGTATCCCGCTGGCCGCCGCGCGGCCCCGCTTCAATCCCCGAAAACGCCGAAAGCGGCAGCCAGCTGTCCAGGTTGCGTAGCACGCCGGTGGGGCCGGTGATGGTCAGGCGTTTGCTGCTTCTAGCTTCTCGCATGGACAAATCGCCAATCCATACTTCGGTCATCGTCCGCAGGTCGCAGGTGAAGTGCACATCCACCTCGCCGCCGGGGTTGTCGATGCACAGGTCTACATCGCCGTCTATCTTGATCCACCAGCGGTCGTGCTCATCCAGATCGGTGTAGCGAAATTTTAATAACGTCCGCCCCCCCGGCAAAGCCGAAGGATCGATGCGGCCCTGAATGTCGAACATGAGTAGCTGCACGTCCAGTTCTTCATCGGTCATGGTGTTTCTGGCCCAGCGCATGCCCCACTCCCCCAGCCCCATCACCAGCGGCCCCAGGTCGCGCCCGCATTCGGTCAGTTGATATTCATAGCCGCGCTGATCGGGAATGCGCTTCTTCACGATCACTCCGGATGCTTCCAGCTCGCGCAGGCGTTTGTTTAACACCGTGGGCGAGATTTTGGATACCCCCCGGTGGATGGTGTTAAAGCGGGTGGCCCCCCCCAGCATCCCGCGCACAATGAGGATCGTCCAGCGCTCCCCCAATATTTCCGCCGCTTTGGATACCGGGCAGAACTGGCCGTATTCGATCATTTGATTCTTTCCGAAAAGTTGGAACTACTAAAAACGTAGTGGTTTGCTTCGGCAAAAATAGTGCGTCGCTCCATTTGCCGCACTATTTGCTCTCCCCCCATCGCCGATATATTTACGTCACCAGCCGGGACGACCCCGGCAAACAACGACAGTCTAACAAAAATGGAGACCTGATCATGACCACGCAAACCGAAACAAAAACCACCACCCCCGACATGGGCGCACTCAAAACCAAACTGAAAGGCGTCTGGATGGATGGCGACTATGTGTCGTTCGCCCGTTACCTGGAGCCGGGAGCCCTTCAGATACTGGAAGGCTGGGCCATCGCCCCCGGCGAAGAATTGCTGGATGTGGGCTGCGGTGCCGGGCAGATTGCCATTCCCGCCGCCCGTAACGGCGTGGATGTCACTGCTGTGGACATTGCCGCCAACCTGATTGAGCACGCCAGAGGCCGTGCCCGCATCGAAAACCTGGATGCCCGCTTTGAAGAGGCCGATGCGGAAGACCTGCCGTTTCCTTCTGCCTCGTTCGATGTGGTCACCAGCCTGATCGGTGCCATGTTTGCGCCCCAGCCCGACAAGGTGGCAGCAGAATTTGCTCGCGTGTGCCGTTCCGGTGGCCGCCTGCACATGGCCAACTGGACGCCCCAGGGGTTTGTGGGCCAGTTTTTCAAGGCGCTGGTACAGCATGTACCGCCCCCCGCTGGAGTGCCTTCGGCCTTTTTGTGGGGCGATGAGGCCGCTGTGACCGAGCGGCTGGAATCGCATTTCACTGATATCACCCTCACCCGTAAACGGTATCAATCGTGGAACTATCCGTTTGCCCCGGCACAGGTAGTGGAGCTGTTCCGCAGCTACTATGGCCCCATAAAGAGGGCGTTTGATTCGCTGGATGATGCAGGTCAGGCCGCGCTGCGGGCCGATCTGGAAAAAGTGTACGAGGCCCACAACACCGCCACCGACGGCACGACGACCCTCGACGGCGAATACCTGGACATCTACGCCATCCGCAAATAAGAAAGCACAAACATCGGCCCGGCGGGCTCTCTCTCCCGCCGGGCCGTTCTGCCCGAAACTGGATACGCCGCGCTTTACCTGCTACATTTGACGCACTTTTTACAACTTGAGTACGTCGCAACCAATTCTGAAGGGGATTACTATGGAAGCTTCACCGCAACCGAGCATGGGGACCATCAAAACCAAAATGAAGGCCACCTGGATGGATGGCGACTACGTCGCCTTCGCCAAATATATGGAACCGGGGGCCATCGAGATTCTGAACAGCTGGAACGTCACCCCGGAGGAAAAACTCCTGGATGTGGGCTGCGGGGCCGGGCAGATCGCCATTCCCGCCGCCCGTGCCGGGGTGGACGTAACCGGGGTGGACATTGCCGCCAACCTGATCGAGCACGCCAGCGGTAGAGCCCGCGACGAAGGGCTGAAAAACGCCCGCTTTGAAGAGGGGGATGCCGAAAACCTGCCGTTTGAGGACGCCTCGTTCGACATGGTCACCAGCCTCATCGGCGCCATGTTTGCGCCCCAGCCCGACAAGGTGGCGGCGGAATTTGCCCGCGTGTGCCGCCCCGGTGGCCGTTTGCGCATGGTCAACTGGACGCCGCAGGGGTTTGTGGGCCAGTTTTTCAAGGCCCTCGTACAGCACGTGCCGCCGCCTCCCGGCGTGCCGTCGGTGTTTCTGTGGGGAGACGAAGAGACCGTCATACAACGGCTGGAAGCCAATTTCAAGGACATCACCCTCACCCGCAAGCACTATCCCCAGTGGCACTACCCGTTCGACACCCCCGAACTGGTGGAAATGTTCCGCACCCACTACGGCCCCACCAAGCGGGCGTTTGAAACCCTGGATGATGCCGGTCAGGCCAGGCTCCGGGCCGATCTGGAAAAGGTGTACGCAGACCACAACAAGGCCAGCGACGGCACCGCCTCGATGCACGGCGAATACCTGGAAATTGCCGCCACCCGCGCGTAATCCGTCACGAAGATAAAGAACAGCCCGGCGGGAAGGTTTTTTAACCCGCCCGCCGGGCTTTTTTATGCAAACGGGCGCGGATCAAACCGCCGTTACACCGGACAGGCAGCCAGCGCCAGGTTGCCCCACAAAAACGGCTGAATGGATGCGGGCACAACCCCTTCCCCCGCCAGCCACTCCTTTGTACCCCCGGCCGCCATGAACGATTGATAGTTGATCCAGTGGGGCGGGTGCAGCTTGCCGATGTTGCGCTCGTCCCGCCGCATCATTGCCTGGCAAATTCGACCGGAAATGCCAGGCCGCACGGGGATTGCAAAATCGGCCACCACCACCAGTCCACCGGTCCGCACCACCCGGCGCATTTCGGCAAATACCGCGCTACGGACGGGCGGGTCCATCTCGTGCAGGGCAACGGTGACCACCGCGCCATCGAACGCCCCGTCGGGGTACGGCAGCCGGGTGCTATCGGCGCGGGCAACCGGCAGCCGCCGCCCCCGGGCGCCGGTCAGCATGGTGGGGGAAAGGTCGGCCCCATAGGCCTTGATCCCGCTATTTTCCAGCCGCCGCAGCAACGCCCCCCGGCCGCAACAGGCATCCAGCACCCGGCGACATCCGGCTTTTTGAAACGTATCGATAATGCCCCGCCGCGCCCGCCTCATGAGCACCGCCAGAAACACGTCCGCCACCGGCAAAATGTGGGCCATCGGCGCGTACGGGTCAGCCCCCAAATTTCACCTCTTTGCCGTTTACCACGGTGGGGAATTTGCCGTGGTCGTACACCAGTTCCCCGGCAAGCAACGTCATGACCGGCCAGCCGTATAGCTCCATGCCTTCGTACGGGGTCCAGCCGCATTTACTCAACACATCTTTTATGACCACCTCGCGGGCGACGCCCATACCTACCAGCGTCAGGTCGGCATCGTAGCCCTGGGCGATGATGCCCTTGTTTTGAATGCCGAACCGCCTGGCCGGCCATTCGGCGGTGACCTGCGCCACCCGTTCCAGCGTCAACCGGCCAAAATGGACGGCGTTGAGCAAAATCGGCAGCATGTGCTGCACCCCCGGCACGCCGGACGGCGCGGCCCAGTAGCTTTCGGCTTTTTCTTTCAGGGTGTGGGGGGCGTGATCGGTGGCCACGCAGGTGATTGCACCTTCCGCAAGACCGGCCCACAGGGCGTCCGTATCGTCTTTTTTGCGTAGCGGCGGGTTCATTTTGGCCAGGGTGCCGATCTGTTCCAGCATATCGTCGGTCAGCACCA
>CBDUXI010000032.1:0-27322 GCA_965371175.1 uncultured bacterium | reverse complement strand
TGCTCGTTCGGAAGGCGAAGCCGTGAAGATGGGCACCGCACGTTATCCGCACAGTGGACGCCCCTTACTCTTCAGCCTCCGGGCATCTGCTCGTATTGAAAACCCTGGCGGGGGAAGGGGCCGGCCATGTTGGTGATGGCGGCGGTGGTGAGGGCGGGCAGTTCGTCGAACTGGAAGGCGGTGCCTTCTTCTGTGGTGTAGACGGCCCAGCAGGAGCCGGAGACGCCGGATTTGTCGTCTCCGATCATCAGGCGGAAGCGGCACTCGGTTTCGGGCGGGAACGATGTATCGAACCAGACCATCATGCCTTTGCTGTTGATCATTTTCACCCAGCCGAACGTCTCGTCCACCCCGTTTGCGGGGCGCACCCAGACGCCCACGGTCTCGCCGACATCCACCCGCTTTTCGCGGCTGGCGGAAGAGGTCATATTGCGTACCGGACGGACTCTCATATTTGCCTTATCGGGTATTTCCAAATTTGCCATGAGGGATACCGCCGCTGGCAAAGTTTTGCCTGCATCGGGTATAAGTCGACGGATGTTGCAACGAAAATGGCTGCAAAAATCGCTTTTCGCAGGTGTCCTGATATGGGCGGCTGCAAGTGGGTGCGCGCACACGGATGCGTCGGTTCCTGAGCCCGAGGCGTCGGTGAGTGCGGTGGTGACCGAGCTTTTCTCTCCAAAGGCGTCCGGGCTTTCGGAACCGGCACTGCCGCATGTACTGGCCCGTGCCCAGGACATCTACCGGAACGGCCAGCCGGAACAGGCGCTGGCCCGGGCAGACTGGATACTGGGCCGGTTTCGGGACAGCATGGCCGCAGGTACCCGCTATATCTGCCTGTCGGATGCAGCGGAGGCCGACGAAAAACAGCACCAGCGGCCAGCCGAATGGAAGAAGGTGGACCGGACCTACTGCGACGCGCTGATGTTCAAGGCGTTTTTGCTGGTGGAGCTCGGCAGGCTGGATGCCGCCATGGGCCTGCTGCAACAGGCTGCGGAACATGCACCGCGATCCCCTCACCCGCATGCCGAAATGGGGTATATCCTGAACGCACAAAAAAAATACGCGGGGGCGTTCAGGATTTATCATGAGGCGTTAAAGCGGGCGCGGGCGTATCCGGGCGATCTGGCCGCCCAGGCTACGGCGCTGCGGGGAATCGGTTTTGCTTTAAGTGAACTGGGGGATTTGCGGGCCGCCCGCGTGGCCTACCTGGATGCCCTGGCCATCGAACCGGGCAACGAGCTGGCCTTGAATGAGTTGCGCTACCTGGATCATCAACTGACCCGGTCGCCGGTAGAGTAGCGCCCCTACCCCGGATAGTCGAAGGGACCGGCGCAGTACTCGATGGCTTCGCGGGTTTTGGGGGACAGTTTATCGAACTTGAGGGCCATGGTGTTGTCCTCGGAACGGGTCACCCAGGCGCGAATGAATACCTCTTCGTCGCCCACGCCGACCATGAGCTGGCAAATGCATTCGGAACCGATGGAAAAGTTGGTATCGCACCAGATTTTCACTCCGCCGGTGTTCAGGTCTTCCACCCAGCCGAGCACCTTGCGGCCGTGGTCGGCAAGTTCAATGGTGATGCCCAGGGTTTCGTTAACGTCAGTGCGGGCCCGGCGCCGGAACCAGCCGTCCGTCTTGCTGTTCGAGGTGTCTTTGCTGGTTGGCTTTGCTGCCTGTCCGGTTTTGTTTTTTGCACTCATGGCTTACTCTTCGGTTGTCTGTCCCATGTAGCGGTTCACCAGTTGCTGAAGCAGCTTGGCCATGGCCGGGTCCGGATCGGCAAACTGGATGCCCATGCCGTCCTCATCGGTGCGGGCCACCCAGCCCTTCAGGGTAATGCAGTAGCGGGTCTCCCCTTCCCACACCATCGACTCCAGCACCACTTCGCTTTCCTTGGGAAAGCGGGCCTTGTTTTCCACATACAACCCGCTGGTGCTGATGTTCAGCACATTGCCGCAGACTTTTTCTTCGCCACTGGCCAGAAACACAGCGGTCTGAAACGGCTCGGGTACGATCGCCCGTGGGGCGGAACGTTCAGGGCAGTTGGGGATTTCCGGTCGTATATTCATAGCACCCAGATTCCTATCGGCCACCGGCATTGCAACCATGACCCGTTGTTTTTTTTGTTGTTCCATTCGGTGAGACAGTTGATACACTATACGGGCACCGCAATGGCCGGAGGCGATGGGAGATACCGTGGCAAACAGCCCCGACAGCACCGATCTGGAAAAAGAACTGGCCGTCCTGGCCGGCGCGTTCCGGGAGCGCCTGCCCGAACGGATGGCAGAGTTGGGCCGTCTGCATCAGGCCATCTGCGAAGGCCGTGACACGATGGAATCGACAGTGGCCCTGCACCGGGTGGTGCATAGCCTGGCGGGTTCCGCACAGACCTTCGGCCTGGGGCTGGTGGGAGACGCGGCCCGGGAGGTCGAACGGTTTATCACCCCGATCACCCGCAACGGCACCGCACCGGAAGGGGGCGAACAGGTACGGCTGACCCGGCTGTTGTCTGCCCTGGAAAAAACAGTGGCCGAGGCGGGAGTGTCTCATGCCGAAAACCGGTTCGCCACGCCCGCACCCACCGCCCCCGCACAAAAAAAGGCGTCCGGAGCCAGCGTATTTCTGGTGGAAGACGACGAGTTGCTGGCGCAGAGCCTGCACGCCAGCCTCACCGCAGAAGGGTATCAGGTGCGGCATTTTTCCAGCACCAAACGGTTTACCGATGCCGCCGCCGCCGACCCCCCGGACGCCGTGATCATGGACATGGTGCTGGACGGGAACGAAACCGGCACCGAAGCCATTGCCGTCCTGCGGGAGGCATGTGCACCTTCTCCCCCCCCTCCGGCGATTCTGGTTTCCGCCAGCGACAGCGCTGAAACCCGGCTGGCGGCGGTGCGTTCCGGCGTGGTGCGTTATCTGGCCAAACCGATCGATACCGACAAGCTGCTACGCACCCTGGATAACCTGACCGGACAATCCACCCCGGAGCCGTTCCGGGTGCTGCTGGTGGATGACGACGAAGATCAGGCCGCCTGGCTGAACACCCGTCTGACCTCAGCCGGCATGTCCATCATGGCCATTAACGATCCCATGGAAGCCATCGGGGTGATCGAGTCGTTTGCCCCCGAACTGATCCTCATGGACGTTTATATGCCCGGCTGTTCCGGGCTGGAACTGGCCGCCATGATCCGTCAGGATGACGCATACGCCCACATTCCCATCGTGTTTCTTTCCACGGAGCACGACCTGGACAAGCAACTGGGGGCCATGAATCTGGGCGGGGACGATTTTTTGAGCAAGTCGCTGGAGCCGTCCCACCTGATCTCGGCCCTCACTGCCCGGCTGGGGCGGGCACGCCGGGTGCGGCGATTAAACGATGATCTGGCCGCAGCCAAGGCGGAACTGGAGAGCCACCACAGCAACATCCTGTCGGTACTGAACCAGTTGCGTGTGGGCACCGTCCTCACCGACGAGCGGGGCAGACTGCTGTTTTTAAGCGAGTCGGCCATCCGGTTGTGCGGCAAGGAGGCGGATGAAGCGGTGGGCCGCGAGTGGTCCCAATGCATGCCGTTCGACCCGGACACCATCGCCAGCATTGAAAAAATGGCCGCCAAAAAAGCGGATCAACGCCAGAAGGTGGCGGCCCGCTTCAGCACAAACGGCGGTCGGGAATGCCGGATTGAGGTGGAAGTCCGGGACGACCCGCAAGATCCGCGCCGCAAGCTCTTTTTATTGTATGACGTATCCGAGGTACACGATCTGCGGCAGATGCTGGATGAAAAGTCCCACTTCCACGGCATGTTGGGCAAGTCCCATGCGATGCAACAGGTATTCCAGCAGATTGACGAGGTGGCCCGGGTGGACTGGACCGTGCTGATCGAAGGGGAAACCGGCACCGGCAAGGAACTGGTCGCCCGCGCCATCCACCAATCCAGCCACCGGAGCGCCGGGCCGTTTGTGGCAGTCAACTGCGCGGGGCTGACCGATTCGGTGCTCACCAGCCAGTTGTTTGGCCACAAAAAAGGGGCATTTACCGGCGCCGTAGCGGACCACAAGGGGCTGTTTGAGGAGGCCGGCGGCGGCACCATTTTTTTAGATGAGATCGGCGATATTCCGGAACGGGTGCAGACCAACCTGCTGCGGGTGTTGCAGGAGCGGGAGATCATGCGCCTGGGCGAGTCGCGCTCCCGCAAGGTCGATGTGCGGGTACTGGTCGCCACCCATCAGGACCTGAATCAGGCCGTGGCCGACGGCAGGTTTCGGGCTGACCTGATGTACCGCATCCGGGTGGCCCGCGTGGGGCTGCCTCCCCTGCGGGAACGGGCGGAAGATATCCCCCTGCTTGCGGCGGCGTTTCTGGCCCGTTCCCGCGCCACCTCGGGCAAGCCGGTGGAATCGTTCGACAACGACGCCATGCGGGCGCTCACTTCGCACCCGTGGCCCGGCAACGTGCGCGAACTGGAACACGCCGTGGAGTTTGCCGTCATCCGCGCCCGGGGCGAGGTGATTTACGCCGACGACCTGCCCCCGGAAATTCAGGGAACCCCTCCCCTCCTCCCGCTCCAAAATGGCGCCGACGGGGAAAAGGAACGGGTGCTCGCCGCCATCGAACAGGTTGGCGGCAACCGCTCCCTGGCGGCTCGCCGTCTGGGCATAAGCCGCGCCACCCTGTACCGGCGCCTGTCCGAATGGGGCGTTCTCGCTCAGAATCCCTGACCGGCCGTCCCGGGAATCTGTCGCACCACCCCCGCGTGAGACAGTTATGATACAACACTTGAGACAACTATTGTATCACCCCCCTCTCCCGGCGCTTCCAATCCACGTTGCACTTTCCTGCATAACATACTGATTTAAAAAAAGTTATTCCAAAAAAATGCGGGCTGGCACGGGTTCTGCTCTGTATCCATTCCGGTGGGTCGGGGGGGTACTCCATTCCCGTGTTGTTGCTGCCACAAGGTAGCGGGCACGGGAAACCGGTCGTTACAGGGCGGTGCTGCCCTGTCTTCGAATCAAGGGTGGCATGGCGAAAATATCACGACATATCCGCAAAAACCCGGTCCTGCTGGTGGTCATCGTGACCGCCGTTGCAGTCGTTGCCACCGGCACCGCCCTGCTGCAAATGTATCGGGCTACATTCCAGCAGCAGCAAACCATGCTGCTGGAAACGGTCAGCACCCAGTCGCGGCTGATCGAATCCGCCACCCGGTTTGATGCCACCACCACCCTGAAACAGGTGCAGGATGCCTATCGAAGCCGTCCGGGCGAAGAAGCGTTTGCCAATTTGCTGGTGGGCCGCCGGGTTGGACGGAACATTGTTTTTTTAAGCGGCACCGGGATCGAAGGGCCACTTCCGGAGCCGGTGCAGTTTGACGGAGAACGCTCCCGTGCCATGCAGCAGGCATTGCTGGGATACACGGGTACCATGGTAGACACCGACTACCGGGGCACGAAAGTGCTTGCGGCCCACCAGCCGCTGACCGCCCTCCAGGCGGGACTGGTGGCCAGGGTGGAGTTGGCCAGGCTCCGGGCGCCGTTTATCCGCGCCGCCGGGGTCACCGGGGCGCTCGCCGTGCTGGCCATCCTGCTGGGCGCATTTTTCCAGTTCAAGGTTTCGGGCACATTGGTGAGGCCCCTGCGCGACAACGAGCACAAGTTCAGGCTGCTCTTAAATTCCACCGGGGAAGGCGTTTACGGAATCGATATGGACGGCCGCTGCACCTTTGCCAACAGCGCCTGCGCGCGCCTGCTGGGGTACACGCATACGGACGACCTGCTGGGCCGGAATATGCACAACCTGATCCACCACACCCGCGCGGACGGCCACCCCTACCCGGTGGAGAACTGCCGGATATACCAGTCGTTCAAAAGTGGTGATGGCACCCATGTGGAAGACGAGGTGCTGTGGCGGGCGGACGGCACCGGGTTCCCGGCCGAATACCGCTCCCAGCCGGTCATGGACAACGGCCAGATGGTGGGCGCGGTGGTTACGTTCACCGACATTACCCACAAAACGGAAATGGATGAAAAGCTGCGCAAACACGCAGAGTTGCTGAACGAAGCACAGAAAATCGCGGGACTGGGCTCGTGGGAGTGGAATATCCAGTCCGGTGCGATGCACTGGTCGGAACAGCTCCACCGCATTGCCGGAACCGCTGCCGATCAGTTTTTACCCACGTACGACGGGTTCCTTGCCGGCATCCATCGGGAAGACCGGGTGCGGGTGGACCAGACCATGCGGACCGCCGTACAAGCGGGAGAAGCATACGCCATCGACCACCGCATCGTGCTGCCGGACGGGACCGTTCGTACCGTCCAGCAACAGGGAAAGCCGTACCGGGATGCAAGTGGAAAACGCTCCCGCATGGTGGGCACAATCCACGACATCACCGCGCGCAAACAACTGGAAACCGACCTGACCCAGGCCAGAGACAGCCTGGAGGCGCGCGTTCGGGAACGCACCGAAGAGCTTGCCGTGGCAAAGGAATCCGCCGAGCGTGCCAACCGCGCCAAAAGCGAGTTTCTGTCCAGCATGAGCCACGAACTACGCACCCCGTTAAACGCCGTGCTGGGGTTCGGGCAACTCCTGGAGTCAGACACCGAGTCACCGCTTACGGGCATACAAAAAGACAACCTGAAAGAGATTCTCAAGGCCGGAGAGCACCTGCTCAACCTGATTACCGAGGTGCTGGACCTGTCGCGCATTGAGGCCGGCCAGGTGGAAGTCAACATCAAACCCACCCCGCTGGCACACGCCTTTGAAGAAAGCCTGTCACTGGTGGGTCCACTGGCCAGACGGCACGGCGTTACCATTACCGGGAGCGCCCAGCGTCAGTGCAGCCAGTCTGTACTGGCCGACCCGACCCATCTGAAACAGATTCTCGTAAACCTGTTATCCAACGCCATCAAGTACAACCGCCCTAACGGCAACGTGGACCTGGACTGCACACCCTCCACGGACGGCAGGATCACGATCAGCGTCATCGATACCGGATACGGCATTGCCGCAGCACGGCAACCGGGGCTGTTCCAGCCGTTCAACCGGTTGGGGGCCGAGAACGGCGAGATCGAGGGTTGCGGCATCGGCCTGTCCATCACCAAAAGGCTGGTGGAATCCATGGGTGGCAAGATCGGCTTTGAAAGCTCGGAAGGGGTTGGCAGCCAGTTTTATGTCACCCTGCCGCGGGCCACCGACGTGGCGACCGCTCCCCCCTTGATTGCGCTTGGCGGCAGCAAAAAAATCCCCGCCCTGTCCGGCAACCGCTACCAGGTGCTCTACATTGAGGACAACGAGGCCAACCTGTCGCTGGTACAGCACATTCTGGCCCAGCGTGAAGACATCGACCTGTTTACCGAAACCCTGGCCATACCCGGACTGCGCACGGCCCGCGCCCTGCGGCCCGACCTGATTCTGCTCGATATCAACCTGCCGGACATGAACGGCATGGATGTGCTTAAACAGTTGCGTGAATGCACCGACACCCGGGATATTCCGGTGGTGGCCGTCAGCGCCAACGCCTTCCCGGCCGATGTGGAAGCCGCGACCCGATCGGGGTTCAGAGCCTACATCACCAAACCGATTCACGTTCCCACTTTCCTTTCCACCATCCACGCCGCGCTTGGCGGCATCAACCCATCCGAAAAGCTTTCGGACATGCCGCAGACAACCGCCACCCATGGTCAGGCTGCCGCATAAGGACCCACGACCTATGAGCCCTCTTATGCAAGTCACCGACAGTTTCCGGCGCTGCCTGGAATCGCCCGATTTTTTCACCTGTTTTTACGAGCTGCTGCTGAGCCGGTCGCCGGATTTAAAACCCATGTTTGAATCCGTGGACATGGAAGTCCAGGAGGTGATGGTGCGCAAAGGGGTGACCTCCATGATCATGCACGCCGCCGGCATTCGCTCGGCCACAGACAGCCTTGCGCAGATTGCCACCTCGAACGGTGGCGGCGGGCTGGGCATCCATCCCGGTCAGTTTCATGTGTGGATCAACACCCTGATCGAGACCGTCCGTGCGTTCGATCCACGCTTTAACAGCGCCCTCCAGGATGCCTGGAAAGAAGTGCTCCAGAAGGGGATGAAGCATATCTGCCCGGAAACCGGGGCGACGACCACGCGTCCGGGCCGTCCGGTTTCCGCCCCGTTTTCATAGGGTTTTTCCGGTCACACCTCCCGCGTATGCTGGCGTGCCGCTTCAGTAAGCTGCTACAGTAAATCTTTCGTCCAGAACCGGCCCCCCGATCCGGGTGGCCGCAACCCGATGCGGGAGCATCCCCGGAAAGCATGATCCCCCTGAAAGCCATCCGCATCACCACCCTGGGGTGGGTGCTGGTCGGCGCGCTGGCCCTGGTGTGGCTGGTGGTCTCCGCCGCCTCCTTTTCCACCGTCTCGAATATCTCCGCCGTCCAGTCCACGTGGGATGAGTTTGAACAGGGCCGCTCCGAAAAAACCCGTGCGCTGAACGCCATGCGCCAGGAAATCGGCTACGGCGGCATGATCCATCACTTCAAAAATTTCGTACTGCGTAAAGACGTGGCGCTGGCCACGCGGGTGGATGAACACCTGGGGGGGGCGATGGCGGCCATCACCCACTACCACAGCCTGGGCGTAAACGAGGCCGAACAGCAGGCGCTGGCCGATATTCAGGCCATGCTTGCCGACTACGGACACGCAAACCGAACCACCCGCCGCCTGATCGCAGCAGGACGAAGCACAGCCGAAATCGACCGGGTGGTCCGTGTGGATGACGGGCCAGCGCTGGCCGGTCTGGATACCCTGAGCCGGGAAATATCCGCCCAGACCCGTGTGCAGACGGAGGAACCCACCAAGGCAGAACTGGTAAACGCCCTGGGAAAGGCGCTGGGGTACGGGGGTGCGGTTCACCACTTCAAAAACTTCGTACTGCGCCACGAACACGACATCATCCCGCTCATGGAGCTGGATATTCAGGTGGCGCAAGATACGCTGGAGACCTATACCTTTCATGCGCTTTCCCTCGCGGAAGTGACGGCGCTGGAAGATATCCGCCAGGTGGTTGAACAGTACGGCACCGCCCTGAATACCGTGGAAAACCTCCACGAGCAGGGCAAGTCGCCAGAGCAGATCGACCGGGCGGTGCGGGTGGACAACGGACCGGCCCTGACCGGTCTGGTTACCCTGAGCCGCGAAATTGCAGTTCAAAATACCGTTGAAGCCAACCGGGTGGCCGAGTCGCTCGACTATGTGAGCACCCTGACCCGTTCTGTGGCGTGGGGCACCTCCGTGCTGATCGGGCTGCTGGTGCTGGTGGCGTTATGGGGCCTGCGCTTCCAGATTTCCCTGCCGCTCAACCGCTTGACCCACATCATGACGCGCCTGTCCAGGGGGGATCTGTCCATCGATATACCGCCCACGGACGCCAACACCGAAATTGGCGAAATGGCCCGCTCCGTACAGGTGTTCAAGGACAACGCCATCGAGCGGGAACGGGCGGAGAAGGCGCTGAAGGAAAGTGAAATCCGCCACCGAACCGTGCTGCAGAGCGTGGTGGACGCCCTGATCACCATCAGCGATCACGGTATGGTCGAGTCGTTCAACCCGGCGGCCGAGCGCATGTTCGGATACGCCGCAGACCAGGTGATTGGAAAAAACATCTCAATGCTGATGCCCGAGCCGTACTCCAGCGAGCACGACGGCTACCTGGAAAAGTACCGGGATACCGGAGAAGAGCACATTCTGGGCGTTTCCGGGCGGGAACTTACCGCCAGACGAGAGGACGGCAGCGAGTTTCCGATCGAACTTGCCGTCACCGAAATGTATATCGGCGAAAAACGCCTGTTTACCGGCATCGTGCGGGACATCACCGAGCGCCGCAAAATCGACCGGATGAAAAACGAATTTATCTCCACCGTCAGCCACGAGTTGCGTACCCCCCTGACCTCCATCCGCGGCGCCCTCGGTCTGCTGGTGGGCGGCGCCATGGGCGATATGCCCAAACCCACCCGGAATCTACTGACCATCGCTCACGGCAATACGGAACGTCTGCTGCTGCTGATCAACGACATTCTGGATATCGAAAAAATCGAGGCGGGCAAGATGCTGTTCCAGTTCGCCAATGTGCAGCTGATGCCGTTTCTGGAAGAGGTGGTCACCGCCAACCAGGCGTATGCAGAAGAGTATGGGGTGCAGATCAAAATCGTCCGGGGGGTGGAGGGGGGACAGGTATTTGCCGATGCCCGCCGGCTGACCCAGGTGATGAGCAACCTGCTGTCCAACGCCTGCAAGTTCTCCCCCAAGGGAAAGACGGTGGAGGTGGCCGTGGACCGGCAGAACCATGACCTGCGCATCAGCGTATCCGATACCGGGCCGGGGATTCCCGAGTCGTTCCAGCCCAACGTGTTCAGCAAATTTACCCAGTCCGACGCCACCGACACCCGCAAGCAAGGCGGCACCGGGCTCGGGCTGTCCATCACCCGGGCCATCGTGGAAAAGCACGGCGGGCGCATCGGCTTTGTCAGTACGGAAGGGGCAGGCGCCACCTTCCATGTGGACCTGCCGACAGCCGTGTCCGGCATGGACGAGGTGGAGGCCGAAACCGCCCCCATGCAGATAAACGAAGGGCAGGACACCATCCTGATTGTGGAGGACGACCCGGATGTGGCATCGCTGCTTGGGCGCATGCTGGCCGAAAACGGCTTCAACACCGATATTGTCTACACCGGAGCCGAAGCCAGAAAACGCCTTAAGGTCACCCCCTCGCCGTATTCGGCCATCACCCTCGATCTGGTATTGCCGGACCAGGACGGCCTGTCCATCTATCGCGAACTGCGCGACCGTCCCGCCACAAGCGACCTGCCGGTGATCGTGGTATCGGGCCAGGCCGATGAGTCAAAAAACAAGCTCAACGGCGGTTCAGTGGGGGTAGCCGAATGGTTGCAAAAGCCGTTTGACGGAGACCAACTGGTTGCCGCCGTAAAGACCGCCATCGCCTCCATCTCCCGCCCAAAGGTGCTGCACGTGGAGGACGACCTCGATCTGGCCAAGGTGGTGTCTGCGCTACTTGCAGATGTAACCGCGGTCGTGAACGCCCCCACTCTGAAGGCCGCAAAAAAACTGCTGAACACCCACAATTTCAATCTGGTACTGCTCGACGTGGAGTTGCCGGACGGCTCCGGTCTCGACCTGCTGGAGTTGATCAGGTCCAACGTGGTTCCGCCGCAGGTGGTCATCTTTTCCGGACAGGACGTAGAGGATAAAATTGCCGGGCAGGTGGCCGCCACCCTGACCAAGTCGTCCACCGGAAACGACGAACTGCTGAGTACAATCCGGGCGCTTGTGCGAAAATAAGCCGGGAAAGATGAGAGAACTGAAACACATTTTTCTGATTGAGGACGAGGCCGATATCCGCGCCGTGGCCACCATTGCCCTGGAGCAGGTAGGCGGGTTATCGGTCACCGGCTACACCTCCGGCGAGGAGGCCATGAGCCAGTTGGAAAAGGCCACCCCCGACCTGATTTTGCTGGATGTGATGATGCCCGGAATGGACGGCCCGGAGGTGCTGGGACGGCTACAAAATATGGCCCCCGCCAAGGATATTCCGGTGGTGTTCATGACCGCCAAAGTGCAGCCGCAGGAGGTGGCCCATTTCAAGTCGCTGGGTGCGGTGGACGTGATTGCAAAGCCGTTCGATCCCATGACCCTGGCGGATCAGATAAAGGAAATCTGGCAGCGATATACGGGCGGGTGATTTTAAGGCTGCCGGGGCGCGGCTTGCGGCTCGCTCACGACCACCACAACGCTTTTCAGGTCGGACCCCAGAGCGGTTTCCAGGGAAACGGGGCGGTCGAATTTCAGCACCAGAAACGGCCCTCCTTCGGAACTACCGTCATAGGTAATGCCGGAGAGTGGCACCTCTGCCGAGGAAGGCGGTATCACCGATTCCATTTCGATCTGCGCCGCGAGGCTCTTTGCGTCGGCGCCTGCGGCAGACAGCTTGATCAGGAACGAGTCGCCCTGTTTTGTCGGGAACTGCCAATCGTAATTCACCGGGAAAGACAGCCCCACCCGGAAAGACGACGTGCCGTGGGTACCGCCGATGGCCACCCCGTTCAATGCCCGGTCGGACACCGATTGCGCCATCAGGGAGGGCAGCGCCCAGATCAGGCTACCCAGCAGCAGCAGGACAAAGGTTGCAAAGGCAAGCAGCGCGGCCTTGCGGATCCGCAAGGCGTGCGAGCGCTCAACGGCGACACTCACCTGATCCGCCGGCGCCTTGGGAAACGCCCCCCCCCGAACCCCCAGGGGAGAATTGATTGCCGTTACGCTCTCCATTGTTTGTGCGATGCCAGTGGCCATTCGCCAACTCCTGATAAAAACCGGGGGGCGCCAAGAAGCACTCCCGCGTTCCACTTTGAGAGCAAATGCCGTGCCGCGTTAATCAATACACCACAATGTTCAATTTTTTCAAGTGTTTAAATAAACTTCTTACGTGGTCCCCTCCGGCACGAACGGTACAACCGTGAACATTCTGCCAACAACCGTGTACAAAAATGCACGGTTTTTGACGCCTGACCGGTGTCTCTCTTCTTTGCGGGAGGTGTCCGGGGTGAAGGGACCTCAGCCGCCCTTCAGCAGGGCAAACAGTTCTTTGGCGATGGTGGCGTCCGTGCGCCTGTCGTATTCAGACAGACAGTGGGCGGTCACGTCGATACTGCCGTACAGCAGCGCCAGCACGGCAAGTTTCAGCAACTGCACCGGCGACAGCCTGTCCAGTTCCATGGGGCTTCTCATGAACACCGCGTCGGTCCACATGTGCTGCGAGGCAAAGCTGGGATCGCCGCGCATCACCATGGGCTTCAAGGTACGGCCCGACATGCCCAGAAACTTGTGAAACCAAATCCCCTGATCGTGCAGGTGTGCGCTCACGTCGCCAAACAGGGGCTGGTTTTCGTACAGCGGAATGAATTCCACTTCGGTGACGATCGCCAGGGTGTCGGCCAACACTTTTTTGCCTCCCTGAAACACATCCAGTTCCGCCCCCTGAATATCGATCTTGATGAAATCGACCGGCCCCACGTCGTTTTGCCGGGCAAAGTAATCCAGGCTCACGGTATCGATGGTCCCCTCCTTTTTCAGGCGTGAGACCTCCAGGTTGTTGTACAGGTCGATGGGCCGGTCGGCGGGACGGTAGAGCGAGGCGCACATGGGATGCTCGGTTTCGTAAAACGGGCGGGTTTCCTCGGTTTTGCCCAGGGCGGTGGGATAATAGGTCAGCCCTTCCGGCGCCTTTTTGTTCAGGTCGGTGCACAGTTTTTCTTCCACCTCAAACGCCAGCACCCGTGAGCCGGGAAACACTTTCAGCAGGTCGTGGGCCGGTTCCGTTTCCACCGCCAGGGGGCGCGCGCCGATCTCCAGTGTTGTAAAGACAAGCCCCGGTTCCGCCCCCAGCACAATCCTGCCTACCGCCTCGATGATGTCTGTTTCGCCCATACGGCCCCTGTTTCCTGAAAAGAGATCTATCTAAATGAGTATCGCCCGGACGGTCCGGTGCGTGGGTACGATTACCCGCAGGTAAGGCTACCATTGTAGCGGGGCCGGATTGAAGGGGTCGACCGGGGGCGAAGCCGGCGATCCGGTGGAACAAAAAAAACAGGTGGGATGCAACAAGTGGCAGCAATGTGATAGTCTTCAGACTTCCAATGAACCGGGGAGGTCACATTCACTGTATCGTTTGCGCTGGCTATGGGGCCGGAGCAGCAGTGCGCCGACGTAGTCGGCAAAACCAGTCCATGTCCAATCCAGAAACGAAGAGAAGAGTATGAATTTATTTGTAGGCAACCTGTCGTACAACACCACCGAAGACGATCTGCGGGACGCTTTTGAAGCGTTCGGTCAGGTGAGTTCCGCCGCCGTGATCATGGACCGGGAAACCGGCCGTTCCCGGGGTTTCGGTTTTATTGAAATGTCGTCGGACGATGAGGCCAAGGCCGCCATCGAAGGACTGAACGAGAAGGACATGGACGGACGTCCGTTGTCCGTCAACGAGGCTCGCCCGCGCGAAAATCGTGGTGGAGGCGGCGGTCGTGGTGGTGGTGGCGGCGGACGCTACTAGCACCAGCTCAGTCACACAATTTGAAGCGAGGGGCGGATCGTCGGGTCCGTCCCTCGTTTTTTTTGTCCGGCGGCGGAGATGCCGCCATCTGCTTCGTTGCCGCTCGGGAAAAAATCCTCACCGTAGCAGACTACGCCTCCGGTTTTTCCCCTTCACGCGCCTCGCATCTGCCGCAATCTCCACCACCTCCCGGTGGGGGCTGCTTTGGGGACGGCCCTTCCCCCTGCCCCACCGTGCAACTGGAATATCTCCAGGGCCGCATTTTTGTCAAATTAAAGAAGTCTGTTTAGCAAATTAACCGTTTCGGGACGCCCCTATTGTCAACTTGGGTTGTGTGGGCAAATGCCGTAATACCCGCCGCCTCCGTAAAGACTTGCTCCACACCCGGCACGTCCCTTAGTCTTTACGGCTGTCTGCTCGCCTTACGGTAAGCACGCCCATTTTTTCACCCCTTCGGGAGCATCGCACGTCATGGACAATCAACAGTACAAACCGATCAATATCCCCAACCTGAACCCCAAGGGCATTGTGGGGCTGGTCGTGCTGGGGCTGGTGATCGTGGGCCTTTTTTCCGCGTTTGCCACCGTGGGGGCGGGTGAGCGCGGGGTGGTGTTCTCCAAGTTCGGCGGGGTCAGCGACCGGGTGCTGGGCGAAGGGCTGCACTTCAAGATTCCGTTCGTGGAAGACATCATCATGGTCGACGTGAAGGTGCAGAAGTCGCAAACCCGCGCCGAGGCATCATCCAAGGATTTGCAGACCGTCTCCTCCGTGTTCGCCATCAACTACCACCCGGCGCCGGACCGGGTGCACGTCATCTATCAGGAGGTGGGCCTCGAATTTAAAAGCCGGATCATCGACCCGGCGGTACAGGAGGCGGTAAAAGGCATCACCGCCCAGTATTCCGCCGAAGAGCTGATCACCAAACGCGCCCAGGTAAGAAACGACATCAAGGACATTCTCAATGAGCGGCTGAACCAGTTCAACATCCTGCTGGACGAGTTCTCCATCGTCGCCTTCGAGTTCTCCCCCGAGTTCAACGCCGCCATTGAATCCAAGCAGACCGCCGAGCAAAACGCCCTGAAGGCCAGCCGCGACCTGGAGCGCATCAAGGTGGAGGCGGAGCAGAAGATCACCCGCGCCAAGGCCGAGGCCGAGTCCCAGCGGGTGCAGGCGCGCACCATTACCCCCATCATCCTGAACCTGCGCGCCATCGAAAAATGGAACGGCGTCCTGCCTCAGGTCGTGGGTGGAGACGGGGCCATTCCGTTCCTGGACATCAAAAACCTGAAGTAGCCGCAAACGCTGACACCGGTGGCGTCCTTCGTCTATGTGATTGGCAGCCCTAATCGGGCTGGCGTGATCGGCAGCCCGAACCGGGCTGCCGTGACCGGGGACATCGGCAAGACAGCCTGGCGCACCTATGTGGGCTGGACCGTCGATCTGGAAAAGCGGCTCACGGCCCACAACGCGGGCACCGGCGCAAAATCCACCCGGGGGCGCAAGTGGGTGCTGCTGTATGCCGAAAAGCACCCCACCCGCGCCGACGCCATGCGCCGGGAATGGCGCCTGAAAAAAGACCGCAACTTCCGGAAAGTGCTGGCCGCCCGCCCTGTAAGCCCATGACGAGTCGGGTACGACCGCATCTACAGAGTCCGGTGACCCCCTCTGGATTCCCGCTTTCGCGGGAATGACAATTTTGGGGAGACGGTGGAGATGTCGTCATATCCGAGGCGCGCGAAGGGCAAAAACCGGAGACGTAGTCTTCTACGTTGAGGATTTTTGTTCGAGCAGCAACGAAGGAGATGGCAGCATATCCGCCGCCTCCCCCCTACCCCTTCAGAATAAATTTTAGCGCCACCCCGTTATTACACCACCTCTTCCCGGTCGGCTCCGGGCCGTCATCAAAGATGTGGCCGTGATGGCCGCCGCAACGGGCGCAGTGGTATTCCGTACGCACAGAGAACAGGCCCACATCATCTTTGGTGCCCGTGCGGCCCTTTATGGCAGTATAAAAGCTGGGCCAGCCGGTATTGCTGTCAAACTTTGTGTCCGAGGTAAACAGTTCCAGATCGCACCCGGCGCAGACGTACACGCCGTCACGGTATTCCTTGTTGAGCGGGCTCGACCAGGGGCGCTCGGTCCCTTCTCCCCGCAGCACCACGTACTGCTGCGACGTGAGTTGACTGCGCCATTCGGCATCCGTCTTTTCGATGGGGATAATAACGGTTTCACCGACCGCAGCCTGAACGATTCCGCCCCCTCTTTTTGTCCACAGAACACCCGGTACCGCCAGCGCGACGGCTCCCACACCGAGCACGGTTATAAACCTTCGTCTATCCATGATGCCCACCTCCTTCTTCTCCCCACAACTGCTTTAAACGTTTGTCCCTGCCGCAGTTCCAGCGGTAGGCCTTGTAGCGGATCGGGTTGTGCTGATAGTAATCCTGATGATAGTCCTCCGCCGGATAGAAGGCGCTGGCGGCCACGATTTCGGTCACCACCTTCTGATCGAAGCGGCCCGATTCGGCAATGGCCGTCTTTGACGCCAGGGCCGCAGCCTGCTGGGCGGCATCGTGGAAAAAGATGGCCGTGCGGTACTGGTTGCCCGGATCGCAGAACTGGCGGTTTAAGGTCAAGGGATCCACGTTGACCCAGTACACCTCGAGCAGCTCCTCATAGGTGACCTGTTCGGGGTCGTACTCGATCCGCACCGCCTCGGCATGGCCGGTGCTGCCGCCGGTGACTTCGATATAGGTGGGCGATTTTTTGTGCCCGCCGGTATAGCCCGACGTGGTGGAGATCACCCCGTCCAACTGGTCAAACGGCGGCTCCATACACCAGAAACAGCCCCCGGCAAAGGTGGCGATGGCGGTTTTTGTACCGTTCGTCCCTATCGGCTCCCCTTCCGCCTGCACCTGCTCTGTCGCACTGAGTATCCATGCAAGGCAGATGGCAAAAAAGGCGGCCATCCATA
Organism: uncultured bacterium; assembly: GCA_965371175.1. Lineage (GTDB taxonomy): Bacteria > Nitrospirota > JACRHL01 > JACRHL01 > JACRHL01 > CBDUXI01. Next base: position 10,255 of record CBDUXI010000032.1, on the reverse strand, counting down.
TGTTTTTCATGTTCGTGACTCCTTGGGTTGGCGCGGGTGCACCCCCGCGCACGAGTCCCACGCCGTTTGCTATCGCTTTGATCCTAGCGCCCAAATGTAACAAACAGATGAAGGTTGGGTAACCATTCCCGAAAAGATCGGGCGGAGGGCATTTTGTGGACTGGTAGCACACGGGCAAATACGGCTACGCAGCCAGTGATGGGCCGTTCCAGGCGGAATCGCATCGAATGATACGGTGGCTTCCCCGGCTAAACGAACAGGGACACCCCTCTATTCGTAGAGCAGCTTGTTAAAAAAATAAGCTTCCCTGAAATTCACCGCAGCATCCAGCGCCTCCGGGTTATCCGAAAGGCACCTGATGATTCCGGCAATCACCCTTTCTGGCGTTCCGAACCTATCAAAATAATGGTCAAGGTTATTTTCCTCAACACAGCGGTTATCGGTATTTAAAACCGCGCCAAAAATACCGTACCGGTCCAGAATGTAAAATCCCGTCTTTTTTTCAGGATCCATCGTGCGGCTCAACCACGGCCCGTGATCGCCAAAAATAAATACGATGGAGTTCGGATCGTTGGCCTGAATACGCGCCACAAAATCCCGCAGCCATGAGCTTGAAAAGGACTTCTGTTTTTTATAAAAAAACCTTCTGTAATCATTCAGATCTTCGTTATCAAAGGTGTCATATGATAAAGGGGTATGCCCGATTACCGAGTACATATAATGAAATGTAAGCCATGGAGAATCGCTTTCACCCTTGGATGTTACGCGGTCCATAACAAAGTCTTCCCACCGCGCACTACTGTCCGGATCCAGACTTTTTGCCAACAGGCAGAAACCGAACAACTGATAATACTTTTCCGCTCCCCCCTGATGTTTGCAGAGCGCGCTTTCGGAAAAGGCCATCCCCCACTTGTTGGAATTCACATACTCGTCAACAGCAGGACCTTTATCTCCGAATACCCTTTTACCACTGGAATATCCGGATGCAATCCTGTACCCGTTGTTTTTAAAAATGTAATAAAGCGGCTCCAGAACCCTTCCTGAAAATCCATCCGTACCCGAGAAAGACGGATCGGCAAGCTGCGAAATACTGGAAAGAGATACCCCGGTAGGAGCCTGGCTGGCAAATAAGTTCCTGAATATAATGGCCCCGATATCTTTCATTAATTTATTATATTCAGTCTCAATTCCCATATGCCTTTTGGCCAATGTTTCTGGCAGCAAGGAATCAATTGAAATCAGGTGGACATTCGGCTTTTCGCCCAGAATAATACTGCTGTACGGGGAAAGACTTTCGTTTACATAGTCGCTTATCACCTCTTCTTCTGGAATTAGCTTACTCACTGAAAACAGTGTGTTTATGACCAGCATCGCGAACAGTGCCTGCTTGATTAACAGCCCGGCTGAGCGTCTTTTTTCATGGATATAAAAAACAGCTGAAACTGCCCCGAAGGTCACCAGAAAAACAAGACCCTTGATCGGCGCGGAAAGGGATACGAACGACTCGAAAAAAGACACATAAAAGGCAATTGCGTTTACAGAAACAGCGATTGACAGTAATGAGTCCCTGAGCAGGGTTGAGCTGTTAATGCGGGACAGGATGTTGATGACAACAACCTGGGCTGACATGACCGCCAGAAGCCACAAAAAAACGGTGCCGAAAACCAGAAACGGGGTGTCTTCGGCAACCACGAAAACACCCACCACCAGGAAGTAGAGGCTAATAAGGAGGTAAAGCCCGTATTCCCTGAAAAAGTTTTTCACGGCATCACTTGTTCTGACTTTGCATCAGGAAAAGGGTACGGGAAGTACCCGGAATGGGGGCCACATCGTCGAAAGAAAAATACGGCTTGAATGCCGCCTCGAAACCCTCCCGGGTATAGTCCGAAAACACGTCTTCACGGGTGGACAGAAGCTTTTTTACCTGGGAGTCCTCCTTGGGAATGAACTCGATAATCAGGTGCTGGCAAGTGGCCCGGAAAAATTCGGCGATCAGATTCAGCGGCACGTTGTTGGAGATCGCCAGATGATGGATGAGGCCCAGCGCCATGACCGTGTCGACCGGGCCGCGCCGGGCGAACGAGTCCCGCTCACCGCCGTGCCAGCCCAGGTCCGGAGACGGGTTGGTCAGGTCGAGCAGCAGGGGAAGGATGCCTGTCTCGTTGTGCTTGCGGGTCATCTGATAGTTGGTCTCCACGCAGGCGGGATCGATGTCCCACGAGACCACCTGTGCCCCGCCCTCCCCCGCGATGCGGCTGAAGCGGCCCGTATTTGCACCCAGGTCCCACACGGTTTCCGGGCGGGTTTTCTCCAGGAACCGCGATACCAGCTGCTCCTTCTCCTTCAGCCCCTTCTCCCCATAGTTGTTATTCGCCTCGTAGTAGTCGTGCCACTCGGTTCCGCCCGGCTTCCAGTTCACTTTGGCGACAGTGGCCCGCAGGCTTTCCAGCAGGTTGGTAAAGGCCTTCTTGCTGAAAGCGCGCTTGATCTGGCTCTTGGCCTTCTCTTCACCCGCATATTTTTGCTGGGCCCGTGCGTGCATGTGGAGGTGCATGCCCAGGGAAATATTCCAGCGGGTGCCGCGGGGCAGGAGCGAACTTGCCAGGTCCAGGGGAATGCCGTCGATGTAAACCCGCAAAAGCTGCGACAGGCGGATGTCCGTCCGGCTCATCAGCGCAAGCGGCGCCAGGAAGTGTCGGCAGAATTGCCCGTACGCCACCCACGGCTGCCCCTCCGGGTACGGCTCGAAAGAGAGTGTATCGATCAGCACCGGGCGGCCGTCGACAAACTGAACGTTGTAGGCGCTGGCGTCCTTGAGCGACATGCCGTGCTCCAGCGCACGTTTCTGGATTTCCAGGGTGAGCAAGGCAGCGTCCTTCAACTGGCTGAAAGACCATTCATAAGGATAGGAAATAAACGGGACCAGACGGGGCCGGATGACCTTGCAGGCATCCCCGGTCACCGCAAGGCCGGTGTCCACCTCCTCGTGGGGGATCAGCAGGCCGTCCTCGACCAGGGCGTCGTACAGCCCGCTGTCTGTCAGTTGATCGAAGCTTTTAGCGTATGAGTGGTTAACCTGTCGGTACAGGACACCATTGTGGCGAAACAGAAACCCACTCGGGTCACGAAACGAACTCGGCAGGATACCTTCGGCGTCAGAAGCCGAAGAAGCGAGGGGAGAACCGGACGCAGCCGCATGGCCCTTCCGGGTCATTCATCCTCCTGAGCGGAAGAATCCTTCCGTGAGCCTCCAAACACAGACCCCAGTGCGGCACGGATCCGGTGGAAAAAAATCTTCGCCGAAACAGTCGCACCAACGATGCCGGCGATGATGATTTGCAACATGTAGCTGCCGGTGCCCGGATCGATATATGCGTACGCATTACGCGACTGGAGCAACACAGCCCACACCATCACGGCCAGAATAACAAGCGATTTCATCACAAACTTCCTCCTGCCTGAACATGTCTACTGATCGGACCCGATCGCCCCATCGTCACAAACACCCCACACACGACGTGAAAAGCTTTTCCCAATCTGAGAATAATACGGTCAGATACAAAGAACGAATTGGTTCTTTATCAATATTTTACCGTAGGCGGGACTATAGCTGCAAGCAAGGTGCCAGTGTTCGGTTGACGCTCACGAACCGGCTTCAGTCGCCCATCACCCGCGCGCGGATCTCCGCCAGCAACCCGGGCCGAGGAGTGTCCGGCTTGAGGTTCCCCTCGTCGGACTCGAACCGCCCCCCACTCGTAACCTACTGGATCCACCAGGCCTTTTCAGAAACGAAAAAACGGGCACCCACGCCAGTCAGCGCAAGTACCCGTTTTATAAAATTGGCTCCCCAGCGTGGACTCGAACCACGGACAAGCTGATTAACAGTCAGCTGCTCTACCAACTGAGCTACTGGGGAACAAAGCGGTTCCTGATGTGAAAAGCAGCGGGAGAAATATGGCCGCGCCGCAGCCGTAGATTATACCGTGAAAAGCGGGAAGCGCAAGGAGTGAGTGGGTCAGCCAGTGCCGCTGCCAGCGACGCTGTGGCCCGGCCGCATCAGGGCCGGATCGGTGGGGGTCAGGTCGTACTTTTTGATTTTGTAGCCAATCATGCGCGGGGTGATGCCCAAAAGCCTTGCCGCGCGGGCCTGCACCCAGCCGCAGCGCTCCAGCGCCGCCAGAATCTCTTCGCGCTCAATGGCCTCCACCCCCGCCTTGAGCGAACGACCCGCAGACGGCTTCGGGGCCGCTTCCGTGGCCTGCGCGCCCCCTGCGGAGACGGGTGCCACAGCCACAAGGCGTGCGGGCATCAACTGCAACAGTTGCCCCACCGTGTCGCCGTTTACGGTTCTGCCACGGGCCATGACCACCAGCCGTTCCACGGCGTTTTCCAGCTCCCGCACGTTGCCGGGCCAATCGTGGTGCGAAAGCTCCCACACCGCCTCTTCGGAAAACGCCACGTGCTTGCCGTTTTCGTCGCAGAATTTCTTGCGGAAGTGCTCGGCCAATAGCGGAATATCGTCCCGCCTCTCCCTAAGCGCGGGCATGAATATGGGCACCACGTTCAGGCGGTAGTACAAATCTTCCCGAAACTTGTTTTCGGCGATCAGGGACTCCAGGTGCTGGTGGGTGGCGGTGACCACCCGCACGTCCACCTTGATCGTCTGGGTGCCGCCCACTCGCTCGAACGTCATTTCCTGCAACACGCGCAACAGCTTGATCTGGGTGGTGAGCGGAATGTCGCCGATCTCGTCCAGAAACAGGGTGCCGCCATCGGCCAGCTCAAACCGTCCCTTTTTGGCGGCAGTGGCGCCGGTAAACGAGCCTTTTTCGTGCCCGAACAGTTCGGACTCCAGCAGGGTTTCCGGCAGGGCCGCGCAGTTGACCCGCACAAACGGCGCGCGGGCGCGGGGGCTGTTGGCGTGAATGGCGCGGGCGATCAGTTCCTTACCGGTACCCGACTCGCCCCGGATCAGCACCGTGGCGCGGCTGCCCGCCACCTGGGCCACGGCGTCGTACACCTGCTCCATGTGAGAGCTGTTGCCCACCATGTTGTCGATACGGAAACGGCTCTTGAGCTGCGCTTCCAGATTGTTGGCCTGCTCTTGAAGCGCGCGGGTTTCGGCCCGGTGCAGACGGTGCAGTTCCACCGCCTGACCGATCAAACCAGCCACGGTGGTGAGGACTCTCAGATCTTCTTCCAGCGCCACGGTCTTGTCGTCAAACAACCGGTCGGCGGTGAGCGCCCCCAGCACCTTGCCCTTGAATTTGAGCGGCACGCCGATAAAGGCCAGATCGTCCTTGTGGATGCCTGCGCGGGCGCCGGTGCGGTCCAGAAACCCCGGCTCCTGCCCCACGTTGGGGACGATGATCGGGCGGTTTTCCTTGACGATGCGACCGATAATGCCTTCGCCCGGTTTGTAGCGGCCTTTCTTTCTTTCCTCGTCCGAAAGACCCAGCCCCACCATGATGACGATGTCGTCGGATTCTTCCTCCACCAGGGCCAGGGTGCCGCGCCGCATGCCCATTTCCATGTAGAGGATTTCCATCACCCGATGGGCAATGGCAGAAAGCTCCAGCGGCGCTCCCAGCGCCTCGCCAATCTTGGACAGGGCGGTCAGTTCGCGCAGCTTGTAGCCGATGCGCTGGGCCTCGCTGATTTCGATTTCTACTTTGCGGCGTTCAACCATGCCTGGGTTCTGATCTCACTTGTTTGCGCTATAGCGCGTCGTTGCCCTTTTCGCCGGTGCGGATGCGGATGGCCTCCTCCACGTCCCGGACGAAAATTTTTCCATCGCCGATGTTGCCGGTGCGGGCGGCCGCCACAATGGCGTCTACCGCCTTGTCTACCATACCGTCCTCGACCACCACCTCCATTTTTACCTTGGAGATGAAGTCCACGAAATATTCCGCGCCGCGGTACATTTCCTTGTGGCCTTTCTGGCGACCGTACCCTTTTACCTCGGTGACGGTCATGCCCGACACGCCCACCTCGTTTAAGGCTTCTTTCACTTCATCGAGCTTGAACGGCTTGATGATGGCTTCGATTTTTTTCATGCGTTAATGCTCCATCGCTGATACAAAACACGGGTCATAAGACATTTGGGGACAAGTGCGCCATTCTACCCTCATCCTCTGTGTTTCACATGGATCATGCGTGAGCGATTTACCTTCCCGGCCACCCCCAGCGGCCAATCATCGAATCCGTCCCCCACTGGATTTCTTTCCCTCAGGTTATTACAACGAACGTGCCAGCTTTGGCGGGGGACGGACATAAATGCCATACTTTTTTCTAACCTACTGTATCAAAAAGAAAAATTTATGGATTCCTCACGCACTCCAGAGACACAACGCCAACAATTCACGCATGATGGGGTGCATATGTGAAGCATTATACAACATAAATGTAGTATTTAATACGTTTTTGGCAATTTCCCCACAGTCACTCCGCAGGGCGCAAGGAGAGGGGTTCAGCCCGTCGAAACCTGTTTTAGATACTGCCCCGTATGGCTTGCCGCCACGGTTGCCACCTTGCGTGGCGGGCCTTCGGCAATGATGGTGCCGCCGCCGTCGCCCCCTTCCGGACCCAGGTCGATCACCCAGTCGGCGTTTTTGATGACGTCGAGATTGTGCTCGATCACCACCACCGTATTGCCGTGCTGCACCAGCCGGTCGAGCACGGTCAACAGCCGCTGTACGTCGGCAAAACCGGTGGTGGGCTCGTCCAATAGATACAGGGTGCGGCGCAGGCTACACAATTACCGCAACTTCCACGTCACCGGTCTTGCGCAGCACGTTGACCCCCACATCGTGCTGATGGCGGGTCAGCGCCAGGTCGAGTTCAACTGCGCCTACACGCAGGTTCCGGATTTCCAGTTCGTGCAGGTAATCAGGCAGGACCGGGTGATTGAAACAGAGATGCGGGGCCTTGGGCGAGAAACGTAATCCGAGGCACGCCTGCAACATATAGAATACCGCCGCACTGGCCCAGGCCTGAGGTGAGCACGCCACCGGATACTGGGTGGGGGCCTTCCCCGGCTGACGGGTGAAGCCGCAGAACAACTCCGGCAGCCGGTTCAGGTCCATCATGATGCTGGCATCGAACATGCCGGTCAGCACCCGTAGCGCCTTCTCCTTGTGCCCGTAGTTGGCCAGCCCCATCACCACCAGCGCGTTGTCATGGGGCCAGATGGAGCCATTGTGGTACGACATCGGGTTGTAGCACGCCGAGGAGCGCGCCAGGGTGCGGACCCCCCAGCCCGAGAACGCAGCCTCGGAAAGCAGCCCGTCCGCCACCCGGTCGGCCCGTTCCGGATCGGCGATGCCGCTAAACAGCACATGGCCCGCGTTGGACGTGGCCAGGCAGCATGGCTTCTTGTCGCCGTCCAGGGCGATGGAGAAGGTGCCCAGTTCCTCACACCAGAACGCCTCGTTGAAGCGCACTTTGATCTGCTCAGCCTGGCGCACCAGTTCCGCCGCGCGCGAGTGGTGACCGAGCATTTCGGCCAGTTCGGCCGCCGCCAGCCTGGCCTGATAGACATATCCCTGCACCTCGCACAGGGCAATCGGTGCGGAGGCCGGACGGCCGTCGGCGTGAAACACCGAGTCGTCCGAGTCTTTCCATCCCTGCTGCAGCAGCCCATTGCTGCTGTGCCGCGCATACTCCACGAAGCCGTCCCCGTCGGCATCACCGTACTTGTCGATCCACGTGAGCGCCCGCTCGATGTTGGGCCATATGGACGCCATGAACGGGCGGTCGCCAGTACGCCGATAGTACTCACCGGCCAACACCACGAACAGCGGCGTGGCGTCCACCGAGCCGTAGTAGCGGGAGAACGGCACCTCGCCCAGCGCCGCCATCTCACCGGTGCGGGTCTCGTGCAGGATCTTCCCCGGCTCCGCATCCTGATCCGGGTCCTCCACCTCCGCCTGGGTGTCGGCCAGGAAGCCCAGTACACCACGACCCAAGGAGGGGTCGAGCCACAGGTACTCCAGGGCCGTAATGATGCCATCGCGGCCGAACGGCGTGTTGAACCACGGCACCCCGGCATACGGATAGAGCCCGTGCCGGGTATCGGTGAGGAGCATGTTCAGGTCGGCCCGGGAGCGGTTGAGCCAGTTGTTGAACTGCTCGTTGGAGGTATGCACGATGGGAGCGACCACGGCCGCCTCCTCGATGGACCGGGCGCATTCGTCCACGCCCCTTTGGTAGCTCAGGGGCGTGGGCGCCTCCTCGTCTTCGCAGGCGACCGAGAGGTAAAGCCGCTTCTCCTCCCCGGGGTCCAATACCACCAGGAAGCGGACGACGCCATCACGGGCGGAGTCCGGCCGCTCGCTGTATGCGATCCGGGCGCGCCGCACCATGCCGTCCAGCCCCTCGTATCCCAGCACCTGCTGGCGCGCCGTGCGCCGGGTCGGGAGGCGCCGCCCCCGCTTCGGACGGTGAACGCCGCGCACCTCGAAGATATCGGAAAAGTCGGCGTCGAAACGGAAAGTAAAACGGACCCGTAGCGGTTTGGTGCCGTAGTTGACCACCCGCAGGTGATCGTAATGGACCCCCTTCCACAGGAGCTTGGAACGCGATATCTGAAGCGTGCCCTTGCCCATCAGCAGCCGCCCGCCGCGATACAGGTCGGGATTGGTGAGGTCCACGGTCAACAGGCTGTTGTCCTGCTTGACCGTGGAGTTGAGAAGCATGGGACGGCGATTGTTGACCATCAGTTCGAGCCGGGACAGAAAGCGCGTGCCCCGGTGGTAGAGGCCTTGCTCCCCGATGCCGATGTGCTGGATGTCGCCATAGCGGTCGAACAGGGCAAAAGTCTCGCCGTGGCGGAGCACCTGGGTGCGGTCGTCGGTCCGCGACGAGGTGGCCAGGACGTACCATTGATCCTCGACCTGGATCACGTCTTTCATCGGGCTCTCCCGGTCATACCGCCTGCATCATCCGGTCCCGCCGGTCGGGAACGCTCTGGTAAACCGCTAGATAGTCCTCGGCCATGCGCTGGGCCGTGAACCGCTCCTTGAATACCCGGCGGCAGCCGTCACGGCTGATCTCCCCCACTTTCTTCACCGCGGACACGGCGTCCCGGAGATTGTCGACGATAAACCCGGTCACCCCCTCCTCCATCACTTCCGGAACCGCACCCTGGCGGTATGCGATCACCGGGGTGCCGCACGCCATCGCCTCGATCATTCCCAGCCCGAACGGCTCCGGCCAGTCAACGGGAAACAGCAGGGCGACGGCACCGCCCAGGAATTCGTCCTTTTCCCGCTCCCCGATCTCTCCCAGGAACGTCACCAGCGGGTGGCGCAGCAGCGGACGGATCCGATCCTCGAAGTAGTCGCGGTCCACCTCGTCGACCTTGGCTGCGATGCGGATTTCCATTCCCGCACGGACCGCGATCTCAATCGCCCGATCCGGCCTTTTCTCGGGCGAGATCCGCCCCAGGAAGGCGAGATACCCAGCCGGCTCGGCGTGGAAATGGTACAGTTCCTCAGGAATCCCGTTATAGACCGTTGCGCACCAGTTGACAAACGGCAAGGGGGTGCGCTGGTGGTTGGATATGGACACCACCGGCAGTTCTCTGAACTCGCGATAGAAAGGGATCAGGTCCGGCAGGTCGAGCCGACCGTGGAGGGTAGTCACGCAACGGATGCCGATGGCCCGGACCAGCGGGTAATGGAGGCAGTCGAAGTGAAAGTGAATGATGTCAAACCGGTCGGCCATCCGGGCCACCCGGTCGAGCAGCAGGAGGTGTTGCTTCAGCGAGTCCTCGGCCCGTTCCTCCAACCTCAGGGCCTGCCCGACCACCGGTTCGAGCCGGGCGGCGGTGACGGAGTCGCCGCTGGCGAACAAGGTGACGTCGTGCCCCTGTTTGACCAACTCCTCGGTCAGATATGAGACAACCCGTTCAGTCCCGCCGTAAAGCTTGGGCGGCACACTCTCCATCAGCGGTGCAACTTGAGCGATTTTCATAGCTCCTTTGATCCCTCCCTCGGAAATCAATCGGTTTTACCGTCTCTTGTCACTAATCTAGAGTAATTTCACCCACTTTGCCACCCGGATAGCCGGGGCTACCGTCATGCCTTCAGCATGTGCTTCAAATAGCGCCCGGTGTGGCTTGCCGCCACGGTCGCCACCTTGCGCGGCGGGCCTTCGGCCATGATGGTGCCGCCGCCGTCGCCCCCTTCCGGACCCAGATCGATCACCCAGTCGGCGTTTTTGATGACGTCGAGATTGTGCTCGATCACCACCA
>CBDUXI010000031.1:0-27677 GCA_965371175.1 uncultured bacterium | reverse complement strand
GACCCCCATGATGCCGTAGTTTGCGCCGAACAGAAACGCCAGCGGCAGCACGATGGTACTGGCCATGGCGTAGCGCAGCACCAGCCCGGCCTTGCCCCGCCCGTTCAATACCGGGGGGAACAACATGCCGCTTACCCGCAGCATGTTGATGACGCAGAAGGCCTGCAATATGGGCACGAGTGGCTGCCATTTTTCGGTGAGCAGCAGCACGATCAGGTCGTCCGCCACCAGCGCCAGCCCCACATGAATCGGCCAGGCGATAATCAAGAGGTGCCGGTGCAGATCGAGAAACAGACGGCGGGACTCCTGCGGGTCGGACTGGAGCCGGGCCATGGCCGGGAAGGTAACCTGATTGAAAATGGAGCCGATCTTGTCGAGCGGGATGGTGGCCAACTGGAATGCCATGCTGTAGTAGCCCAGCAGTTTTTCGCCCAGCAGCTTGCCGATAATCATCACGTCGGCCCGGCTGTACACGAAGTAGAGCAGGTTGTTGGTGGTGATTTTGGCACCGTAGGAAAACAGGTCGGCCACGGTGGACCAGGTGAAGCGCGGATCGGGAAACCGCTTCAGCAGGCGCAGGTAGATGATCGACTCCAGCAGGTGCGCCAGCAAATAGGCGTATACCAGGCTCCACACGCCAAAGCCGTAAACCGCCAGGGTGACCACGGTAATGGCCGAGGTGAGGTTGGTGACCATTTCGGTCAGGGAGCGGTAGCGGAAATCCATGCGCCGCATGGCGATGGCCAGGGGCACCCCTTTCAGACTGCCGATAATCAGTCCCAGTCCCGCCACCCGCAGCACCGTGGACAGAATTTCCATGTTGTAAAAGCGGGCGATGGCGGGGGCGGAAAGAAACAGCAACCCGTAGAGCAGCAGCCCCGTGCACAGGGAAATATAAAAGACCCCGTCCTCTTGCTGGCGGGTGACTTTGTCTTTCTGGATCAGGCCGTAGGAAAGGCCCATTTCCACCAGCATGGCCAGCAGCCCGGTGAACACGCCGGAAACCGCCAGGATGCCGTAGTCCGCGGGCACCAGAATACGCGCCACGACAATGGTGGAACCCCAGGTAGCCGCCTGAACAAACAGCTTGGTGGCGCCCTGCCAGGCGAAGCCGGACACCACACTGCGGCGAAGATCGTCGGGCTTTGGGGTGTCGTTGTCGTTTTGGGTCACGGTTTTCCGGGACGGTCGTGTTTGACGAAACAGGTGACGTAGATGCGGGCACCGCGCTGCAAAAAACCAAACGGCGGCACGCACGCCAGCCGGGCGATCAGGCGGCTCAAGGCAATGTCGGCCCGCTCGCTCAAGGGGCGTTTGCCCATAAAATGGATGCGCCCGTAATTGACGCCAATACCACCCCGCTTTACAAACCCTCCGGCGGCGATCTGCCGGTCGAAGGCGGGGGCGCTGGTGTAGTGGTAGTGGTCTGTGTAGAAGCTGGCATCGTCGGCGGGCCGTGGCCGTTTGCCGGTGAGCAGCCGTTTCAGGCCCAGATATATCCGGTCTGGCAGATAGCTGAGCCAGTCGCTTGCGCGGGTGAGCAACAACGTTTCGTTGGCCGTGGAAATCACCAGCACGCCGTCGTCCTTGAGCACCGAGCGCACGGCCCCAAGCAGCCGCTCCGGGTGTTTGGAGTAGCCGATCACCCCCAGAATCACCACGGCGTCAAAGCTGCCCGGTGCAAACGGAATGTTCTCCAGGTCGGAAACCAGTACCCGACCGTGTCCGTCTGTTAAGTTGGCGCGGGCCTTTTTGGCCATTTTGTGGGCGATGTCGCAGGCAAACACCCGGTGGCCTCTTTGCTCCATGGCCGCCGATTGCAACCCGGCGCCGCAGCCGGCATCGAGCAGGGTGAGCTGCCCGCCCCCGCGGGCCTCAAGCAGGGTGAGGGTGGCGTGCATACGGTCCTGATAGGAAATGGACTCGAAATCGGACTTGCCGTAGCGGGCCTCCCAGGAATCGGCCCCGTCGTTAAAGAAATCCTGGACGCTTCCTTTGTGGTCGGGTTTCGTGTTGGGCATCGGCTCAGGTGGGGTCGCCGAACAGCATCCGAATTTTTCGCATGGGCCAGTTCAGCACCCGCAGAATCTGCGGCAGCGCCCACGGGGCCGGGTCGTTCCAGGCAAACATGGCGTAGCAGTTGCGGCCAAAATAGGTGCGTGCCCAGTCCGGGAACGACCACTCGCCAATGCGGTGGTAGGCGGCAAACGCCTTGATGTCGTTGGCGGCGTCGATCCAGCGGGCCCCTTCAATCTGCTCCGGCGCGGTTTCGGTTTCGACGGCCATGCTGTCCAGGTAGGCCAGCAGCGGCAGGTTGACCCCGGCTTTGGTATGCAGATAGTTCCAGGTGGAAAAACGGCAGTTGATCTCAAAGATCTGAAACGTATCGGTGCCCGGAATTTGTTTCACCTGCACAATGGCGTGGCCGGTATAGCCCAGCCGTTGCAGGGTGGCGATGCCCATCTGCCATACCTCGCGGTTGATGACCGAAAGCTGGAAACAGCCGATGCCCCGGTGGATGGGCCAGGTGCGGATCTTCTGGCCGGTGAACCAGCCTTTGACCATGCCCTGTTTGTCGATGTGGATGTGCAGGGAAAAAATGGCCTCGTCGCGCCCTTCGATGTAATCCTGAATGACCATGCGGCTGTCGTACGGAGACAGGGCCTCGTACAACCGGACAAGCTGGGCCGAAGTCTGAACCTTCATCCCTTTCAGGTTGCCGTCCACGATGGCGTAAATTTCCGGATACTGGTCCCAGTTGCGTTTTTCGGCCGGTTTCACCATCACCGGGAAGTTGAGGTTGCCCATGTCTTTTTTCAGCTCATCCAGACTTTCGGGCACCAGCGAGTAGGGGCACGGCAGCTTGAGACGGGCAGACAGGTGGGCAAACTTGCGCTTGTCGTTTAATGCCTCCATCAGGTCGGCATCGCCCACGTGGTGGAGGAAGTGGTCTTCCAGCACTTTTTTGTTACGGGCAAACAGCAACAGGGAGGTGTCGCCGGTACTGAAAAACACCGGGGGGTTCAGAAACTGGCGTCCCAGGTCGATCAGGGCGTCTATCTTTTCGGCATCGCTTGCGCCGGGGGCGGGAAAGTCAAACGTCTGCTTGATGTAGCGTGAATAGTTGACCGGGCTGGTGCGATCATCGGTGGCCAGGTAGATGGGGATACCCACCTCCCCCAGCGCGCGCACAACCCCCAGGTCGGCGCGGCCGTGGCCGTCGATAATGAAAGCACCGGGGTTGTCTTCGGTATTCTGGATCATTGGCGCGTCCCTGTGTTCTTATCCGGGGGGGTGCCCCTGAGCGTTATGGGCGGGCTTCCCTGCCCGGCCCCTTCCCACCATGATAGCCTCTCTTTCGGCTGATTCATGCATGGGGATAATGTGGTGAACGATCGGACCGGGAAAAAATGGCCCCACCCCCGCCGGCCGCTTGCGGACAGGAATGGGACCAAAAAAAATCCCGGCCACGGCAGCGCCCCCTGACGGCTGGCCGCACAGGGGAGATCGTAGCAACACGTGTGCCATTCATAACTTGGTGAATTATATAGATAATTTATTTCTTTGGCCATGTCAGGCCGTGCAAAACCGTACAGCCTGTCTCCGTTGTGAACGGATGGAGCCGTTTACCGGGACGTTTATCGGGCCGGTGCTGCCGGGTGTCTGGATCCTGTTGGCGTGCCGTGGGGTGCCCCGCGTATAGTATTGTCCCTGCCCCGCCCGCCCGTTTTATGGTGGGCACTCGCGTTTCCCGATTTCGGATAAGGACATACCGTCGTTGCAATGCCTGGGTTGCCATAGCGCTGAAACCAGTCCGGCAGGCGTGATGGTGTCCGAATTTTATCCGCTGCTGCAATGCAAGGCCTGCGGATTGCGGGTGCTGGATGTTTCCCACGACGGGAAGGACGAGCCGTTCGACGATTACTGGGGAGACGTGAACGAACGGATATACAGCCTGCCAACGGTGGTGGGGGAGTTGAATGCAAAATATAACCGCTTTCTGGAACCGGTACGGCTGATGACACCGAACCCGCGGATGCTGGACGTGGGCAGCGGCATCGGGTTGTGCGTGGAGCAGGCGGGCCGGTTGGGGTTTGATGCCGTCGGCGTGGAGCCGTCAAAACGGGCGGTGGAAATTGCCGGGCGGCAGCGGGATGTGCAAATCGAATGCGGCTTGCTCACCCGGGACGATCGTTTGCCCAAAGATAACGGACTGATTACCCTGTGGGACGTGATCGAGCATGTGCCCGACCCGGAATATCTGCTCATGGCGTGTGCCGAACACCTGGCGGACGACGGCGTGCTGGTGCTGGAGACGCCGGACGAGGGGGTGCTGGCGCGGAAACTGGTATGGGCACTGCACCGGCTAAGCTGCGGCAACAGCCGGATGCTTTCGCGCATCTATTACCGGGCGCACCGCCAGTACTTTACCCGGGGGGCCATGTTGGCGCTGCTGACCCGCTGCGGGTTTTCCGGGGTGACGTTTCACAGCGAATACACGATGTTTGGCAAGGCGCTGGAAAAATTGCGCCTGCACCATCATGTGTCGCCACTGAAAATACGCATTTACGAAGCGGTTTTCGCTACCATGAAGCGGCTGCCGTTTCTGGCGAACAAGATGGTGGTGGTTTGTACCAGGCAGAGCGGCACAGCATCGTAGCGGGTCGCCGGACGGGCGGTTCGATAAACAAAAAATAACGGATTGTAAGTTGAGCAAACGAACATTAAGCGGTATGCAGCCGAGCGGTCGCCTGCATCTGGGCAACTACATGGGGGCACTGGAGGGTTGGGTGCAGCATCAGGAGGCGCACGACGCCTACTTCTTCATTGCCGACTGGCACGCCCTGTCCACCAACTATCAGGACACCTCCCAGGTGGCGACGTTCGTGCGGGAAATGGTGGTGGATTGGCTGGCCGCAGGGCTGGACCCGGAAAAGTGCACCATCTTCCAGCAGTCGCGCATCCCGGAACACGCGGTGCTGCACGTGCTGTTCTCGATGATCACGCCGCTGCCGTGGCTGGAGCGCAACCCGACCTACAAGGATCAGCAGGCCAATATTGCCGACCGGGACCTGTCCACCTATGGCTTTCTGGGCTACCCGGTGTTGCAGGCGGCGGACATTCTTATCTACAAACCCCATGCGGTACCGGTGGGGGCGGACCAACTGCCCCATGTGGAATTGACCCGCGAGATCGCCCGCCGCTTCAATCATTTATATGGTGAGGTGTTCCCGATTCCCGAAACGCCGCTGACCGAAACCCCCAAGCTGCCGGGCCTGGACGGGCGCAAGATGAGCAAGTCGTACGGCAATGCCATTTTCCTGTCCGATGCGCCGGACGCGCGCTGGGAAAAGATACGCACCATGGTCACCGATCCCCAGCGGGTGCGCCGCACCGATCCGGGTGACCCGGAAGTCTGCCCGGTGTACGACCTGCACAAGGTGTTCTCCGATCAGGACACGCAGGACGAGGTGGCGGCGGGCTGCAAAACCGCCGAAATCGGCTGCATCGACTGCAAAAAACGGCTGAACGGGCATCTGGACGGGACATTCACCCCCATATTTGAGCGCCGGGAGCAGATTGCCGCCGATCCGAAGCGGGTGGAGCAGGTAATTATAGACGGCTCCAGCCATGCTCAGACCGTGGCGGCGGAGACCCTGGCCGAGGTGTATACCGCCCTGAAGATGCCGCCCCTGGCTGGTTAAACCCGGATTTGTCCGGTTGAACCCGGCACTTTAATGGAACGGGTGGCCGTTTTTGTCCGTCCAGACAGGGCATTTGCCATGCGAAATGGCCCCCCAACGCTTAATATCGGGGGTCAACTAACCGATAAGAGGTGCGTGAAGCCCGAAGTGCCAAGCCGCCATGAAAAGGTTAACTTGCAATATTGTCAATTAGTTATGCATGTCGATCACAAATCGGCCCGCGTGCCCGCGGGAAAGTGCCCGGACGCAAAAAAGGGCTCGACTGTACCCGGAAAATCCGGCTACAATCGTCCGCTGCTGCGGACCTGGGCCCTTTTTTTAGCCTGCTCCAAGGATGGAATCAGCATGGTTGTTGAGCCTGTCGTGAAAATCTGTCGCTTCCCGGCCCCATCGGTGTGGGCCTGTGCCGGAGGTGACAGGTGAGTCATACACAATCGAGTTTCGGCCAGAAGATCCTCCGTGGGGGCGGGATTGCTGGCGTGATGGGTTTGAGCTTCCTGCTGTGGAGCAGCCTGTTCGTGCAGGTGCGCGACGTGGAAGTGGCCATGGCCTACCCTTATTTTGAAGTGGGCGGCGAGCCGCTTGCGGTGGCCACAAACGGCGGCGAAGTGGTCCGTGGCCGGATTCGTCCGGGCCAGAGCATGTTTACCCTGCTGGGCCGCTACGGCCTTTCCAAGGGCGACGTGATGGAGGTGGTCCACGCGGCCAAGCCGGTCAAGGATCTGGCCCGTGTCAACGTGGGGCAGAGCTACCGGGTCAAACTCGACAAGGGCGGAAAATTCAGCACCTTCGAGGTGGACGTATCGCCCACGCGGGTGCTGGCGGTTTCCACCACGCCATTCGGGTATGTGGCCGAGGAGGGCGACATCGCCTTTGAAATGCGCCTCAAGGTGCTGTCCGGCAGCACTCGCCGCGGTTCCCTGTTTTCTGACCTGATGAAGATGAAGGGTGGCTCGGAGTTGACCCGCCACCTGCAGGACGTATTCGCCTGGGAGGTGGACTTCAACCGGGATATTCGTAGCGGCGACAGCTTCAAGGTGCTGGTGGAGGAAGTCTGGCGCGACGGCGAGTTCGATCACTTTGGTGTGGTGCGCTTTGCCCAGATCCAAACCCAGGGACAGACCATCGAGGCCATCAACTACAAGGGCGAATTCTACGACCTTGCCGGTCGGACGCTGCGCCGTGCGCTGCTGCCTGCCCCGGTGGCGTATCGCTATATTTCCTCGCGCTTTTCCAACGCCCGGCGGCATCCCATTCACGGGCGTGTGCGCCCGCACTACGGGGTGGACTACGTGGCCTCCTACGGCACCCCGGTGCGCGCCGCCGGAGATGGCGTGGTGAACTTTGTCGGCTGGAAGGGCGACAACGGCCGCATGATCAGTGTCCGCCACAAGGGTGCCTACCGTACCGTCTATTCGCACCTGTCCCGCTTTGATCAGGGGCTGAAACGCGGCGCAAAGGTCCAGCAGGGAGAGATTATCGGCTACGTGGGCAACTCCGGTGCTTCCACCGGTACGCACCTGCATTTTGGCGTCTACAAGCATGGCCGCCCGGTGAATCCGCAGGGCATCGACCACAGCCCGATTGCAAAGCCCGTTGACCTGGCGTCCACGCCGGGATTTATGGTGGCGTGGGACGAGGCCCGGCTGACGATTGATCGCTACGATCAATCGCCGTTCACCCTCGTCAAAATGTGACCCCGTCTACCGCACCGCCATTTCCTGAAAACGCAGACTGTAAACGGTTAACTTCCAGCGACGTACACCTGTACGTGGCCAGCGTGCCCGGCGACGGGGAATCGGGCACCGGTCTGTTTCTGGTGCCCGGCTATACCGACCACGTGGGTCGTTACGGGGAGCTGTTTTCCTGGTTTCAGGCGCGGGGCATGCCGGTCTGGGGGGCCGACCTGAGGGGGCACGGCCGCTCCAGCGGGCGGCGGGGAGAGGTGGCCCGCTTTACCGATTATCTGGATGATCTGGCCGCAGTCCTCAAGCACGCGGCCAGTCAGTCCGGCATCAAACGCTGGATTCTGCTGGGCCACAGCACCGGGGCGCTGGTGGTGCTTTCAGCCCTGATGCGCAGGCCCCATGTCTTTTCCCCGCAGGTAGCGGGGGCTGTGCTTTCCTCCCCCTTACTGTCCCTGCGCCTGCCCGTGCCGCTCTGGCGTCAACTGGTGGCCCAGGTGGCGTCTGTGCTGATGCCGCACCTGTCGTTGCCCACCGGCGTGCCCCACTACGCCAACAGTCACGATCAGGCCATTGAGAAGGCCCGGCGGGAAGATCCGTTGGTGTTCACCAGCGTGAACGCCCGCTGGATGACCGAGTCGGCCACGGAAATGGCCTGGGTGCGTGCCCGACCGCAAGCGCTGAAAACGCCGGTTTTGTGCCTGCAAGCCGGGTCCGACCGGGTGGTGGAGCCGTCCGCCTCCCGCGCTTTTACCGAAAACTGCCCCCACGGCACCTATGTGGAATACCCGGAGATGTATCACGAAGTGCTGCTGGAATCCGACCGCCAGCGCATCTGGGGCCGTATCGCCAAGTGGTCGGACGGGTTGCCGTAAGAACGGCTCAGGCAGGTATCGACAGTCCCTGAATGAGGGGATGGGTATCGACCATGTTCTTTTGCAGCCCCAACGCCTTGGGAGAGAGCCCCAGGGCCAGACCGATCAGTTGCGGCAGGTGCAGGATCGGCAGGTTGATCTCCTGATCCATCTCTTTTTCCGCCCGGTCCTGATACAAATCCAGATTCATGTGGCACAGGGGACACGGGGTGACCAGACAGTGGGCGCCGTTGTCTTTGGCCTCCAGCAGGTTGGTGCCCACCATACGCATGGCGTTGGCCTCTTCTTCCAGCACGATGGGAAAACCGCAGCACTTGGTGCGCCCGGAATAGTCTACCGGTGTGGCCCCCAGCGCGCGGATCACATCCTCCAGGCTTTTGGGGTTGTACGGGTCGTCAAACCCCAGATATTCACTGGGGCGCAGGATATAGCAACCGTAAAACGGCCCCACTTTCAGGCCGGTGAGCGGCTGGCGCACGCGCCGCTCCAGCCGGGCCAGACCAAAATCCTTGATCAGCGCCCACAGCAGGTGCTTGGGGGCGATGGTGCCGTTGTATACCCCGCCGCTTTCGGCGATGACCCGGTTGATGCGGGTGCGGGTGCCGGCATCGGCCAGATCGTGATTGGCGCGGGACAGCACCCCCTGACAGGTGCCGCAGACGGTGAGCATGTCCACCTGCATCTGCTCGGCCATGGCCAGGTTGCGGGCGTTCATGGCCAGTTGGGTGTCCGGCTCCAGTTCCCCGATCACCCCGGCACCGCAGCAGGAGGACGATTTGAGCTCCACCAGTTCGATGTCCAGCGCCTCCGCCACCGCCAGGGTGGACTGGTGCAGTTCGGGGCAGACGCCTTTCGCGGCGCAGCCGGTGTAGTAGGCGTAGCGCAGTTTCACGACTCGTCCTTTTTACCCTTGAGCTTCATGATGCGGCGCACCTCCCGCACCCGGGGGATGGGGGGATGGATCGGCATGGGCAGCTTGCCTTTTTTCAGCATACGCAAGGCCAGCGGGGCCACCTTGGCCAATTCAATCGGGTTGTAGCGCTTCATCTTCATCGGCATGCGCCCCTCGTTCAGGCGGCCTTCCTGCCGGACGATGTCGATAAAATCGGTGATGTGGCGGCTGCCGATGGAGTCGGTTTTGCCGCTCTGGATGGCCTTCTGGCGCAGCCCCACGATGGCTTCCATGGGCTTTACGTCTTTGGGGCAGGCTTCCACGCACTGGTTGCAGCGGGTGCAGTCCCAGTAGCCGCCGGACTCGCCCAGTGCAGTCAGGCGCGGATCGGCTTCGGCATCTCTGGGGTCGGCCACCAGCCGGAAGGCGCGGGCCAGGGCCGCAGGACCCAGAAAGCGGTCGTCCACCTCGGCGATTTCGCAGGCGGAAAAGCAGGCCATGCACATGATGCATTTGGAGGTGTCGTCCAGCACCTCGGCCTGAGACTGGCTCATGAGGGTTTCTTTTTCCACCGGCCATGCGGGTTCCGCCCCCGCCCCGCGGCTGACCCACGGCTTGACGGAGCGGATGCGGCTCCAGAAGTTGCTCATGTCCACCGCCAGATCGCGTATTACGTCCATGTGATCCAGCGGCTGTACGAGAATGCGTCCGAAACGGTGCAGTTCTTTTTCTACCAGGGTGTCACAGGCCAGGCCGGAACGACCGTTGATGCGCATGGCGCACGAGCCGCAGATGGCGCTGCGGCAGGAACGGCGGAAGGTGACGGTGCCGTCCACCTCGTTCTTGATCTTGATCAGGGCGTCCAGCACGGTCACGTGGCGGGGCACTTCCACCCGGTAGGTTTCCAGCTTTGGCGGCTGTCCTTCTTTTGGACAGGCGCGTTCGATTTCCACTTCGATGCGCATGGCCCCCTAGTAAGTCCTCTCCATGGGCTGATACTTGGTCACTGTCACGTCGCCAAAGGAGAGCTTTGCCCCGCCTTCGGCATAGTGGGCCAGGGTATGTTTCATCCACTTCTTGTCGTTGCGCCCTGGATGGTCACTACGAAAGTGTGCGCCCCGGCACTCCTCGCGGGCAAGGGCTCCGGCAACGATGGTGTCGGCCAGGGTGACCACATTTTCCAGTTCCAGCGCCTCGGTCAGATCGGTATTGAAGATGGCTGAGCGGTCCATGATGGTCAGGTTTTTTACTTCCCTTTGGATGCGCGCCACGGCACGGGCGGCCTCGGTGAGCCCTTTTTTGTCGCGAAACACCCCCACAAACCGGTTCATGGCCGTCCCCAGCGCCTCGCGCAGTTCCCACGCCCGGGGGCCGCCGGTGCGGGCGGCCAACTGGCGGATGTGATCCCGGTCGCGCAGGATATGGCTGCCCGACGGGCTGGGCATGGTGCGCCCGGCCACATATTTATTTACGTGGGTGCCCACCCGGCGTCCGAATACGATGGTTTCCAGCAACGAATTGCCGCCCAGCCGATTGGCCCCGTGCACCGATATGCAAGAACACTCCCCGGCGGCAAACAGCCCCGGCATGGGTGAGGCGCCATCCATACTGGCCTGGATGCCGCCCATGGAATAGTGCGCCCCCGGCCGCACCGGAATGGGCACTTCGATCGGGTCGGTACCGGCAAACTTGATGGCCAGCTCGCGGATCTGCGGCAGCCGTTCCATGATTTTATCGCGGCCCAGATGGCGCAGGTCCAGCAGCACGCAGCCGTCCACCCCGCGGCCCTCCAGAATTTCGGTCTGTTCGGCGCGGGAGACCACGTCGCGGCTGGCCAGCTCCAGGGCGTTGGGAGCGTACTTTTCCATGAACCGCTCGCCTTTGGCGTTGATCAGGATGGCGCCCTCGCCCCGGCTGCCTTCGGTGATCAGCACCCCGTTGGACTTGAGCGTGGTGGGGTGAAACTGGACAAATTCCATGTCCATCAGCGGTGCCCCCGCCAGGTACGCTGCGGCCATGCCGTCGCCGGTGTTGACCAGTCCGTTGGAGCTGGTCAGGTACACCCGGCCGTAGCCGCCGGTGGCAAGGATCACCGCCTTGGCGCGGATCGCCACCAGTTCGCCCGTGGCGATGTCGAGGGCGACGAGCCCCGCGCACTCGCCGTCTTCGGTCATCAGGGAGGTGAGGTGCCACTCTTCATATACCGTGACACCGCGCTTTAACACCTGTTCGTACATGGCGTGCAGCAGGGCGTGGCCGGTACGGTCGGCGGCGTAACAGGTGCGCGGGTAGCCCGCGCCGCCAAACGCCCGCTGGGCAATGCGTTTGTCTTCCGCGCGGGAAAAGATGACCCCCCACTGCTCCATCTGGCGGATGGCGGACGGGGCCTCCCGGCACATGATTTCGATGGCGTCCTGATCGCCCAGATAGTCGCTGCCTTTGATGGTATCGAAGGCGTGACCTTCCCATGAATCGTCTTCGCGCAGGGCGGCGTTTACCCCCCCTTGCGCGGCGCCCGAGTGGGAGCGGACCGG
The DNA here is from genome assembly GCA_965371175.1 of uncultured bacterium. GTDB lineage: Bacteria > Nitrospirota > JACRHL01 > JACRHL01 > JACRHL01 > CBDUXI01. Next base: position 15,986 of record CBDUXI010000031.1, on the reverse strand, counting down.
ATGCACCTTGGAGATGACCGCCACGTCCACGCCCGGCCCCATTTCCAGGGCGGCGCGCATGCCGGCAAGGCCGGCACCTACGATTACCACATCGTGGGTGAGGACGGTCATGAGGGGGAAAATCTCGCAGAAACAGGGTGGATAGCCAGCCCGGACGGGAATACGGACAAGGTGTTCATCGCCTCACGCTTTTCAGGAAACCTCGCCGGCGGCATGCCGAACGCACTCCCAATAATCCAATGTTTGTGGCGGCAAGCGCAAGGGGGGTTCAGCCTCCGGATCCGGGGGTATCTTCCGGCACCGGTACGTCGCGCCCCAGCATGCGGTTGATCGCCGCCTGTCCGAACAGGCGAAAGCCGCGCAGCGCTTCGGGCGGATGGCCCGCCACACCCACAATCGGTTTGCCGTTCGCCACGCCCATGATGAGCGGGCGGCCCGATTTCATTTGCACGCCGTCTACCAGCAGTTCGCCCACGCCGCGGATCAGGTCGCTGATAAAGTCGCGCCCGTCCACGGCGGTGCCACCGGCAATGACCACCATGTCGGTGTTTTCCAGCGCCTTTTTCACCGCCGCCGTAAAGTGCTCGAAGTTATCTTTCATGATGCCGCCAAATACCGGCGATCCGCCTGCCACGGTGATGGCGGCGGCCAGCATCGGGGCGTTGCTGTCGCGGATGGCGCCGGGGCGCATGGGCTCGGTATAGGCCATCACCTCGTCGCCGGAGGAAAACAGCACCACCCGCGGGGTGCGGGCCACCTCGATGCGGTCGATACCCAGCGCGGCGATGGTGCCGATTTCATCCGGCCCCAACTGCGTGCCGCGGGTCAGCACCACGCTGCCTTGTTTATGGTCGCAGCCTTTGTCTTCCACAAAAAAACGGGGCGGGAACGGGCGGGTGACGGTGACGACGTTCCCTTCCCTTTTTGCCTCCCACATACGGGCGACGGCGACCGGGCCGTCCGGCAGAATGGAGCCGGTGGCCACCTGTACCGCCTGACCGAATTTAAGCTCCGGAAAGGTGTCGTCCCCCGGATTGACCTGGGCCGTTACGGAGAACGATACCGGATTTTTTTCGGACGCCTGTCCGGTTTCGGCGGCGTTGACCACATACCCTTCCACGATGGCCCGGTGGTAGGCGGGGGCATCTTCCGGGGCGGCCAGATCGGCACCCAGGGTGCGGCCCAGCACCTCGGACAGGGGGCAGGAAACCACGCCGGTGGAAGACAGCGGCACGGCTTGGGCGAACCGTTCCTGGGCGCTTTTCAGGGGGTTTTCGTCGCTCACTTAGGTCACGTCCTTGTCGGGTGAAGTAGAGGATTTTGTACCCGTCTCCGGGAGCCGCCCATTGTAGCGGATGGCCGGGGGGCGTAAAAGGATTATCCGCCCGTTAAGGCGTGCGCGGGTCGGACAGCACGATCCCGCCGAACCACGCATGTTTGCGTAAAAACGGCAGGAGGGTGAACAGGGCGCGGTCCACAGTTTCGCCCAGACTCAGGATTTGCGGGAAGAACGGCAGCCTGCGCAGCGGCACCAGGGCCAGGGAAAACAGGTTGAAGTAGCGCACTTCCACGCGGCCAAAGTAGGTTTCGGCCAGCTTGAAATCGTCCACCCGCAGCGGGTGTTCATCCGGGCTACGCATGGCGGGGGTCAGGTTGCGGTACAGGTTGATGAGCGGGTTGTGCCCGAGGGGCTCCAGAAAGACAGCCGTGCCGCCGGGCTTTAGCACCCGGACGATTTCTGCATAGGCTTTATCCAGTTCCAGATGGTGGATGATGCCGGAGCCGCACACCAGATCGAAGCTGTTGTCGGCAAAATCCATCTGCTCGGCGTTCATGGAGCGGAATTTGATTTTGAGCCCTTCTTCCCTGGCTGCGTCTTTGCCTCGCTGGATGGCCACGTCGGAGATGTCGATGGCGGTCACGTTGCTGCCTTCACGGGCCAGCAGATAGGCCAGCCCCCCCGGTCCGCAGCCGTATTCGAGCGCTTTTTTTCCCTTGCAGTGGGCGCGTACCTGATCTTCCAGAAACGTTTTTCCCCTGCGGGTGACGCTGTAATACTTGACGGCCCCTTCCCGGTCGCCGTGCCCCTCCTGATCGTACAGGTTGTCGTGAAACTCTTTTTCCCGCTCTTCGGTGTTTTTTTCCGGAAGCATCTGCGGTTCCCTGCCCGGGGGTAGAAAAAACGGCGTGGCCCGAAAACTTTACGGCATCGCCGGACGCAATACCACAGGCCTACCTTGACCCTTTCGGCGTATCCCGCCCACAATTTGAGCCGTGACGAAAGATATCCCAAAAAAGGCGTCAAAGAAGGCTGTCGTGCTGGTCTCCGGCGGGCTGGATTCGGCCACGGTGCTGGCCCTGTGCAAACAGGCAGGGTACGCCGCATATGCCATCAGTTTCGACTACGGCCAGCGCCACAAAAGCGAGCTGATCGCGGCAAAAAAGGTGGCGGCTGCGCTGGGGGCGGTGGAACACCGGATGATCGCCGTAGACCTTGCCGCCCTGGGCGGCAGCGCCCTGACCGATGCGATCGAAGTCCCCAAGGGGCGCGACGAGGCGCGCATGGCCAAAGACATTCCAGTGACTTATGTACCCGCCAGAAACACGGTGTTTTTATCGCTGGCGCTGGGCTACGCCGAGGTGATCGGCGCGACCGATATTTTTATCGGCGCCAACGCCGTCGACTATTCCGGCTATCCGGACTGCCGCCCGGAATACCTGCAAGCGTTTGAAAAGGTGGCGAATCTGGCGACCAAGGCGGGGGCCGAAGGCCAGCACTTTACCATCCACGCGCCGTTGATCCAGATGACCAAGGCCGAGATTATTTCCGAAGGTCTCAAGCTGGGGGTGGATTACGGCATGACCCACAGTTGCTACGACCCGGACGATAAGGGCCGCGCGTGCGGGGAATGCGATAGCTGTGTGTTGCGTAAAAAAGGGTTTGAGCAGGCGGGGGTGAAAGATCCCACCGTTTATGCCGTTTTTTAGGTAGGATGCCGGCAGGGGGACCACAATACACAGGGAGAAAAACATGAAACACGGTCGCGGGATGGCAATGTTTTTTGGATTGGTGATGGGCGCGCTGATCGTGGCCCCGATGGCGCACGCGAAATCTTCGGCAACGGTGAAGAAGCTGATGAAGCATCCGATTTCGGTGCTGTCGTTCGGGCTTTACCTGTACGACGCACACCTGGCGGAGGCCATGTCGGACAATACTTTCCTGAAAGGGCTTCCCGGTGTCTCCTCCCTGGCGACCGCCGTTCACTATAACAATGAGCAAGACGGCATGGAAATCATGGGGATTGCGTTTCCAAAGGCGGCAGATTCCGCACCGATCGACGGCAAGGCGGTGTGCAAGGGCGTGATCGGCAAACTGAGGGCGTTTTCCGGCATCGATCCAAAGACCGGCCAGCCGAACCACGGCGCGTCTTCCCATTTTTCGGCCTATTTTTCGGGTGAGGTGTGGGGCGGTAAAAAGCTCACGGATGAGGACCGTACCCAGGTGGACAAGGCCACCACGGTGGCCGCCGTCGTGAGATATGACGACGATAGTGCAACCCGGCGCGAGGTGAGTTGCCACGGCCCCCTGCGGGACAGCACCGTAGCGTTTGAGTAACGGGCGGGGGTGGGTCCACCCTGCCGAAGCCAAAAAATCGCGGTAGAGTAAAAGTAGATCAACGGATATCTAGGGAGGTGCCGCGATGAAAGATCATGTCTACAAGCACATTGAGGTGACCGGCACGTCGGGCGACAGCCTGGAGGCGGCGGTGCAGAATGCTGTGGGGCGGGCCGCAAAAACCGTTCGCAACATGCGCTGGCTGGAGGTGCTGGAGACCCGTGGCCAGATCGAAGGCGACAAGGTGGCCCAGTGGCAGGTGACGGTGAAGATCGGTTTCACCCTGGACGATTAGTCGGAGGGGACCGGCTCCCGTGCCAGACTCGGCACCTCCCCCTTTTCCAGAGAGTCCATCAACGCCACCACAGCACCATAAATCCGGGGCGTGCGATTCGTGTGTGCTCAGGAAGAAGGGGTTTGAGGAGTCGGGGGTGGTGGATGTGACGGTGTATGGGTGAGGGGATGCCTAATAAGAATTTCAATGATGGGGGACTCTTGTGAACTCGGACAGACCAATACAAAGACCCGAAGAAGACGTGTTTTCACGAGCGAATTTTGCAAAGAAATTTTCCGATTCGTTATTGCTTAATTCCGGTTCTCCTGGGATCGTTTTTTCCCTTGAGGGCGAGTGGGGTTATGGGAAGACATCACTGCTGAATTTGATCGAGTATTATTTAGTTGAAAATAATCCAGCCCCTATCATAGTTCGATTTAACCCGTGGAGTTTTTCCGGGACAGACCAAATTTTCGAAATGTTTTTTGCAGAGTTTGCAAAAGCATTTAGAGCGGGTGAGTATAATTCAAAAATCATCGAGAAAAACCTAAAAGCACTAAGTGGTCTATTAAAAATTTCGAGGACGGTATGGGACTTAAAATTCCCAGGGAGTGGGTTGATTGCTGGTGCTGCCGCTAAAACACTTGACCAAGTGTTCAAGGACGAGGGTGTAATAGAAAGAAAAAGGAAAGTCGAAGGAGAAATTGGTTACTACGGCTACCCGGTTGTGGTCTTTATCGACGATATAGATAGGTTATACCCTGAAGAGATACGGGCTGTTATTAAGCTAGTGAAAGTGATTGCTGATTTTAGCGGGGTAGCTTATGTTCTGTCGTTTGACCCGGAGCCTGTCTGTAAAGCCCTCTCGTTCGATGAGAAGAATGGTGGGCGGGGGTTTTTGGAAAAGGTTGTCCAAGTGCCGATTTCTGTTCCTCGAATTCACCCATGGCAACTGAAGGACTTCTTTCGGGAAAAAATAGATGACTTTATTAAGTCGAATAATTTGTCATTATATGATTTCGAGACAGACCGAATTGATGAGGCTCTTTCGTCTGGCGGTGTGAGCCATGCGTTACGGACGCCACGCGACGCAATACGCGCGATTAATCGGCTTCGGATATCGGCTCTGTTAACCAGGGGCGAGGTTAATCTTGGAGATATCGTTGCGTTTGAGGTGTTGGCAAATAGATTTCCGAGTGTTGCGTCTTTGATTAGACGGGATCCATACCGGTTCATTTTACAGGAAATGGGGGCTCCATATTATCAAGACAGTGACCCTCTTCATTTCGATTTATGGGATAAATCAGAGGGTGAAAATAAAGAAAATAAAGAGGGTGACTATTGGCTTAAAGATGCTGTAGGTGATGAGTTAGATAAAAAAGAATATATTGTTGCGAAGTCTATATTAGAGTTTTTGTTTCCAGGACTTCTTAAGTCTGGGTTTGGCAATGCCACTGATGCCAGTGATGCAAGGTGTCGGCTCCAGATATGTACTGAAGAAACATTGTTGAAAATGTTGGGCGCTGGCCAAGTTGATGGAATACCCTCTGTGGTGATGGCGACGTCTTTTTTGCTCGAGCCTGAAAAGAGAGAGGATATTGAGAGGGAGTTAGAAGGCTCGCCAGATGTTGATGGGTGGTTTCATGTGCTTTCTAATCAAGTATCCGATGGTCATATAGCTGACCCTAAAGGCGCAGTATTAGTCGCGTCACGTATTGTTGAAAACAGCCATTATGATTATGATAATCGGTTTATTTTGGAGCGAGCAGCGGATTTTATCATACAGGTATTAAGGCAGGAATTAAGTATTCAAGGAAAGAAGGAAATTCTGGATCAGATTGCATCTGATGGCGTGTGTGTGGCCCTTAGTGAAAATGTTTTGCTGAATTTAGTTATCGAACACGGGAAATGGGTGGTAGATAAAAACCGAGCAACCATTTCTCCAGAAGACAGGGTTATAAAAGACTGGGACATGCTATCGTCTGTATTGAGTAAGTGGGAGTTCTTGGTTAAAGGATTATCAAAAAATCAAGATAAGTTATTGAAAGAAAAGAATTTACTAAGCGTATTGTATAGATGGGGCCAATTTAAAAACCACGATTTTGATGATGTTAAGAAATTTGTCAGGAAGGCCAGTTGTATTCAAGGCGGATTGGAAAAAATATTTGGCCGGATGACTAGTATGACGGAGAAAAGCAGTGTCGAATTATTGGTGTGGGATACGGCGGAGTTTGTTAAGGCGCTGGGGGATGCTGTAGAAAATGGAGAAAAGTTTAACCAAGAATTTTTGGAGAAAGTAGAGATATGGTGGGGTAACTCACCAACATAATCTGCCCTAGATTCAGGGGTAGTTATCAGCCTTGATAGTCATTCGCGCCAAACTCGGCACCTCCCTCTTTTCCAGGCTTTCCATCAACGCCACCACGTCGTCATAAAAATCGGGGGCGTAGAGAATCTCCACGATGGCGGCCACCGGGTCTACGGTGCGGACCATGCCCAGGTGCTCGTAGCTTTCCAGCAGATCGGCCAGAAAGACGATTTCGCGCTTGTCGATGCGGTAGTGCAGGGGACCGTACGGCAGGTCGTCGCCGGACATGGAGTCGGGCGGGGTTTCTTCTTTTTGCGGGGAGGGGGAATCTCCCGGCGTGTCCGCCACGGCGTTACCCTTCGGCAAACTGGCCCATGACGCGGAACTTTTCGTAGCGGGCGTTTACCCGCTCTTCCGGGTCCATGTCGGCCAGTTCGTCCAGGTGCTGGACGATGGCGTCCCGGATGGTATCGGATATCTGGTTCATGTCGTGATGAGCGCCGCCCAGCGGCTCGGGCAGCACCTGATCCACAACGCCCAGCTCCATTAGGTCGGAAGAGGTCATCTTTAATGCCTCCGCCGCCTGGGGGGCCTTGCTGCCGTCTTTCCACAAAATGGCGGCGCAGCCCTCGGGAGAGATGACCGAGTAGACCGAATGCTCCAGCATCAGCACCCGGTCGCCCACGCCCACGGCCAGCGCCCCGCCGGAGCCGCCCTCGCCGATGATGACCACCACGATCGGCACCCGCAGGCGGCTCATCACCAGCATGTTGGTGGCAATGGCCTCGCTCTGGCCGCGCTCTTCCGCGCCCATGCCGGGGTAGGCGCCGGGGGTGTCGATAAAGCAGATGACCGGCTTGTTAAAGCGCTCGGCAAAGCGCATCAGGCGCAGGGCCTTGCGGTACCCTTCCGGGTGGACCATGCCGAAGTTACGCAGCACGCGGGTCTTCAGGTTCCGCCCCTTCTGGTGGCCCAGCAGGACCACCTCCCGGTGGCCCAGCCTGCCCAGTCCCCCCACCAGGGCCGGGTCGTCCCGGAACGCCCGGTCGCCGTGCAGTTGCAGAAAGCCGTCGATGAACTTTTCGATATATTCCAGCATGGACGGCCGTTCCGGGTGGCGGGCCAGTTGGGTTTCCTGCCACGGCGAAAGTTTTTTGTAGAGATCGCCCTCGATCTGCCGGGCTTTTCTGACCAGCCGTTCCAGCTCTTTTTCGATGGACTTTTCATTGCCTTCGGAGGCGGAGCGCAGGCGTTCCATCTCTTCGTGGATATCGGCCAGCGGTTTTTCAAAATCCAGATAGTGTCGCAAGGATGGCTCGTTAGTGTCCGGAGGTCAGTGAGTAGCGGGCAAACGATACCGCAAAATGAGCGTGGAAACCAGCCACGGCGGCGGAGATGCCGTCATATCCGAGGCGTGCGAAGGGTAAAAACCGGAGGCGTAGTCTTCTACGGTGAGGATTTTTGCCCGAGCAGCAACGAAGGAGATGACGGTATATCCGCCGCCGTTAGTGGAAGCCCACCGAGCCGCTGCCCAGTAGTCTCTCCACGTCTCTTACCAGGGCGTCGTCGGCCGATACGGTCAGGGCCGGGTCGGTGGCCAGGGTGGCTTCGGCCTTGCCCGGCACGTGCACCCGCAGCTTAAGGGCGCACGGCCCCGGATGGGCGGATACGGCGTCTTTTAAAGCGGCCAGATGGCTTTTGGTGACGCCGGTGGCGGAAAACGATACGGTCACGGTTTTCACCGTACGCTTTCTGACTTCCATGAGGCACTCGATCTTTTTTGCCTTGATCTTGTTGCCTTCGCCGCCCTTATCCACCGTGCCGGAAATCAACAGCGGCGCATCCGGGATGAGCCACGGCTCGGCCTCTTTAAAGACATCGGGGAAGGCGATGATCTCGGTGCTGCCCACGTCGTCTTCGATGGCCAGAAACGCCATGCGGTCGCCCTTTTTGGTGATGCGCCCACGCACGGCAGTGAGGATGCCGGCGAGGCGCACCTCTTTTTCTTCCGGCGCCTGTTGCACGGTTTTGGTGGTGCAGGTGGCGTGTCGACGGGCGTCGGCCCGGTAACGCAGCATGGGATGGCTGGACAGATAGAACCCAAGCGCCGCTTTTTCGCGTACCAGCCGTTCGTGATCGTCCCATTCGGGCAGGTCGGGCAGGGTTGGGGTGAGGGCCGGGGCCAGCGATTCGCCAAAGATGGAGGTCTGTCCGGAGTCCTGCTCCCGGCTGATTCTGGTACCTTCGTCCATGGCAATGCCCAGGCCCTCCATCAGGGCCGCCCGCGGCCCCCAGGCATCCATGGCTCCGGCTGCGATCAACGCTTCCAGCACCCGCTTGTTGGCCTTGTTCAGATCAATCCGGGCGGTAAAGTCGAACAGGTCGGCAAACGAGCCTTCTTTCCGCTCGGCGATCACCGATTCCAGTGCTGCCTCGCCCACCCCCTTGATGCCGCCCAGACCGTAGCGGATGCCGTAGTGATAGCCGCTGGATTCGCACATTTCGGCGGGCAATGCCTCGCATACAAACCGCACCTGACTGATATTCACGTCGGGCGGCAGCATGGGGATGCCCATGTTGCGGCACTCGGCCACGTTGCGGGCGGTTTTGTCCGGGTTGGTCATGTCGTTGGTGAGCAGGGCGGCCATGAACGGCACCGGGTGGTGCGCCTTTAAATAGGCGGTGTGGAACGAGATGACCGCATAGGCGGCGGAGTGCGATTTGTTGAACCCGTAGCCGGCGAAGTAGGCCATCAGGTCGAATATTTTTTCGGCGACCTTGGCGTCAAACCCTTTGCCTTTGGCCCCTTCGATGAAGCGCGTCTTTTGCTTCTCCATCTCCGACGCCTTCTTTTTGCCCATGGCGCGGCGCAGCAGGTCGGCGTCTCCCAGAGAGTAGCCCGCCACCACGTTGGCGATACGCATCACCTGCTCCTGATAGACGATGACCCCGTAGGTTTCCTTGAGGATCGGCTCCAGTTCCGGCAGGTCGTAGACGATGGGGGTGGCGCCGCGCTTGCGGGAGACAAAGTCGTCCAGCATGCCCGAACCGATGGGGCCGGGCCGGTACAGGGCCAGCAGCGCCACCAGGTCTTCAAAACAGCTGGGCTGCATTTTGACGATCAGGTCGCGCATGCCGCTCGATTCGAGCTGGAACACCCCGGTGGTGTCACCCTTGCACAACAGTTCGTAGGTCTTTTTGTCGTCCAGGGGCACGTCGGACAAATTTAAATTGCCGCCCGCCGTCCGCACCTCGCGCTCGGCGTGGTCGAGCACGGTCAGGGTTTTGAGTCCCAGAAAATCGAATTTGACCAGCCCCACCGCCTCGGCGTCGTCCTTGAAGAAATGCGAGATGATTTCGCCCCCCGGCCCCCGGTAGAGCGGCGTGTGGCGGGTGAGTGCATCTTCCGAGATAATCACCCCGGCGGCGTGGGTGGAGGCGTGGCGGGAGACGCCTTCGAGGCTTTGGGCAATGTCCATCAGTTCTGCCACCCGGGGGTCGGTGTCCACCAGCTTCTTGAGCGTGGGCTCTTCCTTCAGGGCATCCTTGAGGGTCACGCCCAGGGTGTTCGGCACCAGCTTGGCGATGCGGTCGGACTCGGGGAAGGAAAAGTCCAGCACCCGGGCCACGTCGCGCAGCACGGCTTTGGCGCCCATGGTGCCGAAGGTGATGATCTGGCACACGTGGTTGGTGCCGTAGGTGTCGGTCACGTACTGGATCACCTTGTCCCGGTGATCCATGCAGAAATCCATGTCGATATCCGGCAGCGACACCCGCTCCGGATTCAGGAACCGCTCGAACAGCAGGCCGTACGGCAACGGGTCGAGATCGGTAATGCGCAGGGCGTAGGAGACCAGCGACCCCGCCGCCGAACCACGACCCGGCCCCACCGGGATATCCTGCCCGCGGGCGTAGCGAATGATGTCCCACACGATCAGAAAGTAGCCGGGATAGCCCATGTTGCAGATGGTTTCCAGCTCCCAGTCGACACGCTTTTGATAGGTGCCCTGTTCGGCTGCGGGAATGGCATCTTCGGCAAACCGTTCGGCCAGCCCTTCGGCGGTCACCTGCTTCAGGTAGTCGTCCGGGCTGGTGCCGTCCGGCACCGGGAAGTGGGGCATGTAGTTGGTGGCAAAGCGCAGGTCCACGTTGCAGCGCTGGGCGATCACCAGGGTGTTGTGCAGGGCGTCGGGCAGGTCGGCAAAGTCGGCGGCCATCTCCTCCGGGCTTTTAAAGTGGAAGTGGCCCGGCGGCAGCCGTTTGCGATCTTCTTCTTCCAGCATGGCGCCGTAGCCGATGCACAACAGCGCATCGTGGGCGCGGGCGTCTTCCGGCTTTAAATAGCGGCTGTCTGCGGTGGCCGCCAGCGGCACACCGGTTTCGTGAGACAGGTGAATCAGGTCCAGGTTGATCTGCCGCCGCTCCGGTACGTTGTTTTCGCATAATTCAATGAATACGTTTTCTGCGCCGTAGGTTTGGCTAAGCCACTCCACCCAGTCTTTGGCACCGGCATGGTCGCCTGCGGCCAGCCGTTCGGGCACCACGCCGGTGAGGCCGCCGGTCAGACAGATGAGGCCGTCTGCATGTTTGGCCAGCAGTTCCCGATCGGTCTGGGGGGTTTCGAACATGGATTCCAGATGGGCGGCGGAGAGCAGCCCCATCAGGCTGCGCCAGCCCGCTTCGTTGCGTGCCAGCAGTAGCAGTTCGGGCAGTTCCCGCCCGTGAGGGGGTTCGGTAAAGCGGGATTCTGGCGCCACGCTCACCTCGACCCCCAGGATGGGTTTGACCCCCTTGTCCATGGCCTTCTGATAGAACTGCACGGCCCCGAACAGGTTGCCCGAGTCGGTGATGGCCAGGGCCGGCAGGCGGTACTCGGCTGCCTGATTCAAGAGCTTGCCGATCCGGTTGGAGCAGGTCAGCAGGCTGAATTCGGTGTGACACCGGAGATGTACAAACGGGGCGTGGCGCATGGGTGCGGACTCTGACGATCGGTTTTGGGGCGTGCGGCCCGACTATTTTAGCGGGTTGTCACCCTGTTTTCTACGGGAGATGGCGGGGAAATCAATTAAATTTTACCGGCAGGATTCCGGCACCCGTAGCGTCAGCAGGCGAACGTCCGGTGTGGTGGGGAGGGACGGGTAAAAAAATACCCAGTGTGTGGAAAATAAGGGGGGGCAACGGGAAAAGCACCCCCCTTGTAAAACGGCGTTGCGGTCGGCCCTTACAGGGCGATCAGCAGCGCGGCAACGAGTATATAGCAGCCGGGCAGAACGAATGTGGCTTTGTAATGCATCATTTGAACCTCCTTCCCCCACCGGTTACTCCTTCCATCGGAGGTTTTATCGCATATCTTGTGCCATTTTTTGGATTGCGGAAAAAAATTCGGGGCGAATTTCAGGGATACACGTCTACCGGCAGGTTCGGCAGGGCTTCCCGCATCTTTTTACCAATGGCCGTAAGCGCCGACCTGGGCAAGGGGGACACGGTATTTTGGGCGGGGGCGCGGGCCATCGTGTACAGTTGAATGCCAGCCACGGTGCCCGCTTTGGCGATTTTGTTCACCTGCCGGATGTAGGCGGCAATTTCCGCCTCCGAAGGTCCTGCGCCCTCAATCTGTATCAGGCAGGTTTGCAGGGTAATCGGGTGTTTTTTGGCAGTATTCGTAATATTTTCAATAATTTTGGCAAACGGCACCTGGGTGGCGCATACCGTTTTGTAGTAGCTTTCGGTGCCTGCATCCAGCTTGGCCCAGATCTGCCCGCCCGCGTCCATGAGGGTGCGAACCCCCTCTTTTACTCCGGCCCGGTCCAGCCCTGCGGCATTGGTAATCAGGGTGACGGGCACCGCCACGCCCGACCGTTGCACCGTGGATACGATGGCGGAGACGATCTCGGAAAAGCCGGGCACGCCGGTGGGCTCGCCATCGCCCGAAATGGCCACGTCGCGGATCACCCTGTTCTCTTCCGGCAGATCGGCAAAGCGGGGCAGGGCAAACAGGCTGCCAGCCGCGGCGGATTTCAGCATGGCGGCAAGCTCGATGGTGAGCGTTGCCATGGCGGTGACGTCCAGCAGTTTCTGGGCGGGCAGGGCGGTCCGGTCCACCTGACAGTAGATGCAGTCAAAGTTGCAGTGCTTGTCCGGGTTCAGGTTGACGCCGATGGAAATACCGCCCGCACGGCGGGACAGGACGGCATAGACGTATTGATTGTCGTCAAACCCCCTCGGGTGGTGGGTATGTTCGCGCCTGCTGGCCGGGGCTTCATCCATGCCGTACATGGTAGCGGGGGGCGGGGCGTAGCGTCCACGATCCTGACCTTTTGACCCCGCTACCACCACCGCCGTACAGTAGCCGTTATGAGCGGCACGGCCCCCATTGTTGCCCTGGGCGACTCCATCACCTGGGGGTTTCCCGGCGGTCCCCCCACCAGCTGGGTGCGGCGGGTGGCCGATGCCCTGAATATCGACATCACCAACCTGGGCATCAACGGCGATACGTTGCAGGACATTCGCGCACGGGTGGCGACGGTGATTGCCGCAGCCCCCGCCGCCTGCATCGTCATGGGCGGCACCAACGACGTGGCCCTGGGCCGCCCGGTGGAGGCCATGGCCGAGGATTTGACGGCCACGGTCGAGGCGCTGGCAAACGCCGGTATCCGCCCGCTGGTCGGCATGCCCATTCCGTTTCTGGACGACTATCCGGAGCGGGAACTGGCGTCGTTTCGGCATTTCATCAACGCTTTCGCCGGTACCCGGAAGCTGACGGTGATCCCGTTCGATCGGGCATTCAGAGAGAACAAGGCGATTATCGAAAACCATTTTATGGATGTGACCCACCCGAGCCTTACGGGGTATGAGGCCATGTCCCGGCTGGTGGTGGACGGTGGGTTTCTGGCGGATCTGAAAGAGGCAAACGGTGGCTGAGGCCAATCAATTTGACCTGTTCGTGATCGGCGGCGGTCCCGGTGGCTATACCTGCGCGGCCCGTGCGGCAGCACTGGGGCTGACGGTGGCGCTGGCGGAAAACGCCGCCCTGGGCGGCACCTGTCTGAACGTGGGCTGCATCCCCACCAAAGGCCATCTGCAACCGCCCCACCCGGACGGCATGGGCGCCCGCACGGCAGAAAACAAAAAAGCGGTGGAACGATTGCAAAAGGGCGTGGAACGGGTTTTAACGGGGGTCACGGTACTGAATGGCCGTGCCCGCTTGACCGGGCACGGCAACGTGACAGTGGACGGCCACGGGGAATACACGGCCACCCATATTGTGATCGCCACCGGCTCCCGGCCCGTGGAGTTGCCCATGCTGCCGTTTGACGGAAAGCGGGTACTGTCCAGCGATCACGCGGTGGCGGCGGGAGCCGTGCCTGCGTCCATCGCCATCATCGGCGCGGGGGCGGTGGGGTGCGAATTTGCCGATATATACGCCGCCCACGGCGCACAGGTGACCGTGATCGAACAGGAAAAAAATTTGCTGCCCGAAATGGACCCGTGGCTGGCCACCCACCTTTCCCGCGCCTTCAAAAAGAAGGGCATCACCGTGCAGACCGGAGCCACAGTGACGGCTGCGCAGATTAATCTGAACGATGTTCAATTAACCGTGTCCGGCGCGCAGGCCACGTTCGATCAGGTGCTGGTGGCGGCGGGCCGCGTGCCGCTGGTGGACAATCTGGGGCTGGATACGGTGGGCATTGCCACCCCGGAGGGGCACATCAACGTGGATAGCCTGTGCCGGGTGCACGGTGCGGATGAGGGTAATTTGTGGGCCGTGGGCGACGTGACCGGCCCGCCCCTGCTGGCCCACCGGGCGGCGGTGCAGGGACGGGTGGCGGCGGAGGCCATGGCGGATAAAGCCCCCCTGCCGGTAAACGCCCGGCCCATGCCGTTTTGCGTCTACACCCATCCGCAGATCGCCAGTGTAGGGCGGGAGTTTGAAGAAGATGCGGGGCTCACCTGCGGCGAGGCGTCGTTCCTGCCCAACGGTCTGGCCGTGGTGACGGGAAGGGCCGAAGGCGCGGTGCGGCTGGTGGCGGAGGCGTCCAGCGGAAAGCTGGTGGGGGCGCAGCTTGCCGGGCCGGAGGTGACCGAGCAGGCGGGGCTGCTGGGGGCGCTCATTTTATCCGGCGTGCGGGTGAGCCAGTTGGCCGATGCGGTGTTCCCGCACCCAACCTTGAGTGAGGTGGTGTGGGAGGCGGCGGGGGAGATTGCCTAGCCGACTCCCCCTCACACCCCCCTAGGCGCAAACGCCAATATCGCCATGCCCAACAAGGTGACCGCCACCCCCACATAATCCCATCGGTGGGGCACCACGCCTTCTACTGCATACAGCCATACAATCGCCACGCTCACGTACACGCCGCCGTAAGCGGCATAAGTGCGCCCTGCGGCAAACGGGTGCAGGGTGAGCAGCCAGGCAAACAGCGCCAGAGAAAGTGCGGCGGGGATCAGCAGCCACACGGACTGGCCCTGTTTTAACCACAAATACGGCAGGTAGCAGCCGACGATTTCGGCCACGGCGGTGACGGCGAACAGGGCGACGGTTTTGGCCGCGAACATGGCGAATCTCCCGTGGGGTCAACCGATCAACTGGATATACAACACCCGGGCAGCGATCAGGGTGCCGATGAAAATCAGCGCTGTGGGTACATGCAACCGGCCCAGCTTGCCCCAGCCGACAATGCGGGAAAAGCCGAACAGGGCGGTCAGGCAGTACAGCCCCATGGACAGGTTGGTGAACACCGTTTGCAGCCCTTTTGCCTGCGGGTCCAGGGTAAATTCCGGGTTGGCCGATTTCAGCATGATGAGGGCCTGCCACTGGAAGAACATGGCCAGAAAGTCGGCCATAAAACCGGCCACGGTCAGCAGAATGTGGGGGGTGCGGCTGATTTTCTTCAGCTTGATCAGCGTGCCCGCAAGGCCGTAGAAGGCAAACGACGCAGCCCAAGTGACAAATACGGGAAGAAGAGCCTGTTGCATCATAATAAAACGGGTTCGTGCGGGTGTGGTTTGCAGGTGGCGCCGCCCCGATCGGGGAGCGGACGGGGGCTCACTATACGGCCCGTTCGCCGTTCGGCGCAATGCCCTGTGGTTGTTGACCGTTTTCGGCCATTAGGATAGAATCGGTCAACTTTATCCGGCGCCCTTCGGGTTGTCCGGGATAACCCTCGAACTGACTGTTTTTATTACGATGTTGCAAGAACCACTGGAGACCGGCCTCACCTTTGATGACGTGGTGCTGATCCCCGCGCGTTCCGGGGTGATTCCGTCCGAGGTCGATACCCGCACCCAACTCACCCGCGAGATTTCCCTCAACATCCCGGTGGCGTCCGCCGCCATGGACACCATTACCGAGGCCGCCATGGCCATTGCCCTGGCCCAGCAGGGCGGCATCGGCATCGTGCACCGGGCCTGCCCGCCCGCCGATCAGGCCGCCGAGGTGGAAATCGTCAAAAAAAGCGAGGGCGGCATGGTGGTGGACCCCATCACCATCGGCCCGGAGCAGACCATTGACGATGCGCGGGAGCTTATGGAGCGCAAAGGCATTTCCGGTATTCCCGTGATCGAAGACGGCGGCAGACTGGTGGGTATTTTCACCCGCCGCGACCTGCAGTTCGAGGAGAACCTGGAGGTGCTGGTGGGGCGCGTCATGACCCCGTCCGAAAAGCTGATTACCGCCGCCGTGGGCACCAGCCTCGACGAGGCCAAGAAAACCCTGCACAAAAACCGCATCGAAAAACTGCCGGTGGTGGATGGAGAAGGCATCCTGCGGGGCTTGCTCACCATCAAGGACG
>CBDUXI010000030.1:0-28617 GCA_965371175.1 uncultured bacterium | reverse complement strand
GTCAGTATCCATCCCGAACCGTGAGCAAGAAGACGGGCGTCGGTCGCTCCGTCACCTATGGGCCCTTCGCCCTGCCCGGCGACTCGGCAACGCCGCTGAGTCTTGTTCGGGGCCGGGCCGTTAGAGTCTTGTTCGGGGCCGGTCTTGTTCGGGGACAGTCTTGTTCGGGGCCGGGCGGGTCGGTGGTGCTTTTTTTGTCCTCGCGGTGATTCGGGCGTCAATCCCGCCCCCACGCCTATGGAATCACCACACCCACAACGGGGACCGCCACGAGATTCTCGCAGAGAGAAGCTCCATCGGTTTTGCACATGCCGGACCTGTCTGCTCGGCCTGATTCAAAGGAACTTAAACAGACTTGGGGGGGAATATATGGATGATCAATTGTCGGACAACATCGTCGAGAAAACAGATACCGAGCCAACCCAACAAATACAGATGGCCGAAGCCCTTCTGGGCGCTCTTGATCGGGGAGCCGGATCAAACGCAGGGGATTACAAACCGAAGGACAGCCGCCGGGATGGCATATTCGGGGCGGTGGTCCGCTCGTTGCGGGAAGATAAGGGCGTGGGGCTACGAGAGTTCGCCAGACGGGTGGGCATCAGCGCAGCGTATTTGTCGCAGATCGAACGCAACGAAGCGCCGCCTCCGGCCGAGGCGCGGGTCATTGAGATCAGCAAGGCACTGGGCCAGCACACGGACGTGCTGATCGCACTCACCGGACGGGTTTCGTCAATCCTTCACCAGGCAATCTTTCGTTTCCCCCATGAAATGTCGGACCTGATCCGCACCACATTAACGCTGTCCAAGGGGGAAATCGCCCAGGTTGGCCAGTTTGCAAAACAGGTTTCCGAGGCCGGGAGTGCGCTGAGCGGGAGCGCCATTGAAATGGATATGGAGACGAAGGAGAAATAACCGCTCCCCTCTTTTCCTCCCTGCCCTCCACACAAAACGGTAAAGATGTCAGC
Source organism: uncultured bacterium (assembly GCA_965371175.1). Taxonomy (GTDB): domain Bacteria; phylum Nitrospirota; class JACRHL01; order JACRHL01; family JACRHL01; genus CBDUXI01. Next base: position 27,652 of record CBDUXI010000030.1, on the reverse strand, counting down.
CGGAAGCGGTGTACTTCCCGTCGGATCTGACCAGTCCGCAAATATCGTGCTACCATAATGGGTTCCCTTTAACTTCCAGATTTCGGTACCCAACTCATGTCCCGCGCCCTTCGTAACATCGCCATCATCGCCCATGTGGACCATGGCAAAACCACCCTGGTGGACGAGCTGCTCAAGCAGTCCGGCACTTTCGCCAGCCACCAGAAGGTGAGCGAGCGGGTGATGGATTCCAACGATCTGGAGCGGGAACGGGGGATTACCATCCTGGCCAAAAACACCGCTGTCCGCCTCGGCGATACCACCATCAATATTGTTGACACCCCCGGCCACGCCGACTTTGGCGGCGAGGTGGAGCGGGTACTCAACATGGTGGACGGCGTGCTGCTGCTGGTCGACGCCTTTGAAGGGCCCATGCCCCAGACCAAGTTTGTGACGGCGAAAGCGCTTTCTCTGGGGTTAAGACCCATTGTAGTGGTCAACAAAATCGACCGGCCCGGCTGCGATCCGCACAAGGTCGTGGATCAGACTTTTGATCTGTTCTGCGGCCTGGGCGCCACCGACGAACAGCTCGATTTTCCCGTGGTCTACGCCTCCGCCAAGGAGGGCTACGCCATGATGGATCCGGACGATGAACCGGGCACCATGGACTGCCTGTTTGACACCATCATGGAAAAAGTGCCGGCTCCCTCAGGCGATGCCGACGCCCCCCTGCAACTGCTGGCCACCACCCTCGACTGGGACGATTACATCGGCCGCATCGTGGTGGGGCGCATTGCCAACGGCACCATTACAAACGGTCAGCAGGTCTCCGTGATCGGCCGGGACGGCACCAGCCACAAGGCCAAAATCAGCAAGCTGCTCGGCTTTGAAGGGCTGAACCGGGTGCCGGTGGAGAGCGCCCGGGCAGGCGATATCGTGGCGGTTGCGGGCATCGAAAAGGTCGACATTGGCGACACCATCTCCGATGCGGAAAACCCCATGCCCCTGCCCCCCATCCACGTGGATGAGCCCACCTTGAGCATGGAAATACAGGTCAACGACTCCCCGTTTGCAGGGCTGGAAGGCAAGTTCGTCACCAGTCGGCAGATTCGCGACCGGCTGTTCAAGGAAATACGCACCAACGTGGCCATGAAGGTGGAGGAAACCGACCGGGCCGAGGCGTTCAAGGTATCGGGCCGGGGCGAGTTGCACATCGGCATTCTGCTGGAGACCATGCGCCGGGAAGGGTTCGAGATGGCGGTCTCGCGCCCCACCGTCATCACCCGCGAGGTGGACGGCAAAATGGAAGAGCCGTACGAACATGTGACTGTGGACGTGGATACCGAATATCAGGGCGCGGTGATCGAAAAGCTGGGCCAGCGGGGCGCCCAGATGGAAAACATGATCCCCACCTCCGACGGGCGCGTGCGCATCGAGTTCATGTGCCCCACCCGGGGGCTGATCGGCTATACCTCCGAGTTTTTGACCGACACCCGCGGCACCGGCATTTTGAACCACCTGTTCCACGGCTACGGCCCGTTCATGAAAGAGCTGCCCGGCCGCGCCAACGGCGTGCTGGTGAGCATGATGAAAGGCGATGCGGTGGCCTTTGCCCTGTGGAATCTGGAGGAGCGTGGCAAGCTGTTTACCTCTCCCGGCACCCCGGTATACGAGGGCATGATCATCGGCATCCACTCCCGCGATAACGATCTGGCGGTGAACCCCATCAAGGGCAAAAAACTCACCAACATCCGGGCTGCCGGCAGCGACGACGCCGTCTCCCTCACCCCGCCCCTGCCGCTGTCTTTAGAGCAGGCCATCGAGTTCATTGAGGACGACGAACTGGTGGAGATCACCCCCACCTCCATCCGCCTGCGAAAGCGCTTCTTGACCGAGCAGGAACGGAAGCGCGCCAGCAGAAAGTAACGAACGGGGGAGGGGCCATGCCCGAAACCATCTCCTGGGACGATTTTGAAAAGGTAGACCTGCGCGTGGGCACGGTGGTGGAGGTGCAGGCATTTCCTGAAGCCCGTCAGCCCGCCTATATCCTGCTTGTCGATCTGGGAGAGTTGGGCGTCAAAAAATCCAGCGCCCGCATCACCGGGCGCTACACGGCGAATGAACTGGTCGGCACCCAGGTGCTGTGCGTGACCAACTTTCCCCCCAGACAGATTGGCCCGGTTTGCTCCGAGGTGCTGGTCACCGGCTTTGTGCTGGAAGATGGTGTGGTGCTGGCCCGGCCCGACGCACCCGTGCCCAACGGCACCCGCTTAGCCTAAGGCGTTTAATTTGATTCTGACTAGCCGGGCTTAAAACCGCAGGCCAGCCCCGTCACAATCCGCTCCCGCACTGTGGCAAGGGCTTCACCCGTGTACGGCGCGGGGGTCGCATCGACCCATATGGGCGCAGGCCACAACGGGTCTTTTTTGTAGCGCACGATGTGGTGCACGTGCAGTTGCGACACCACGTTCCCCAGCGCGGCCACGTTCATCTTGTCGGCGGCAAACTCAATCGCCAGCCGCTCCGACAGGTGGGCAGACTCCGTGGCAAGCTGGGCTTGATCGGACTGGCTCAACTGATAAATTTCGCTCACCCCCATCCGCTCCGGCACCAGAATGCACCACGGGTAGGCGCTGTTGTTCATCAACAACAGCAGGCAAAGCGGAAAGCGGCCCAGCAGGTGGCAGTCTGACTCCAGACGCGCATCCAGCCGGAACGGCGGCTCGGAAACATTCATAACCATCCTCTTTTAAGGCTGTTATGGTACCCGTCTCGCTCCGGTTTTCACCAGATGTCACACGCCCACCGTTTACCTGCGCCCGTCTTGCCGCTACCATAGCGGCACCCGCGAAGCCATGAAGATCGCTAAACACACAGACAGGCAACTGGTTATCGTCCACGGCACCAAGTGGCTGCTCGGCGTACTCTTTTTAGGGACGTTCGCCTGCGGCTTCATGGTGTACGAGTCGGTATACATTGCCGGCTGGGCTCACGAACTCACCTTCTATACCGGTGCGCTGTTCCTGATGGCCCTTTACGGGCTGTCGATCACGCGGGTAACCACCTTCATTTTTGATCGGGAGAAGAAAACCATCCGCTGGGAACGGCTGGGGCTGCTGCCCGCGTCGGGCTCCCTGCGCTTTGACGAGGTGGAACGGGCCACGATCGATACCAAAACCAACCGCCGGGGCATTGGCTACCACCGCATCGTACTGGCACTGGACAGAAACACCGCCCTGCCGCTCAGTAACACCCGCACCCGCGACCTGTTTTTGTGCCTCGATATTATCGAGACCGTCTCCATCGTCCTGGGGCACGATTCGGTCACGGCGCTGGCCACCGGGGGCGATGCGTCCAAAGCCACAAGGTTGGCGGAAACCCGGTACGGTCTGCCGCAAAAACTGGCGGGCGTTTATGTAGAGCGCATCATCCACCCACACGCCGAAGCCGCGCCCGACTGCGACCTGGAAGGATAGTTCATGATATAACTTCCCCAACAGGGTGGCACGTTCCGCCCTCGCGTTTGTTATTTAACAATTAGATGAATAGATAGTTAAGGAAAGTACGTCCCCATGAGCAACATTCAGGCCGACATCGAAACCGGCAAAGGCACCATCCACCTTGAACTGTATGCCGACAAGTGTCCGGTTACCGTGGCCAACTTTGTCAATCTGGCCCAGCGCGGCTATTACAACGGGCTAAAATTCCACCGGGTGATTGACGACTTTATGGTCCAGGGCGGTTGCCCCAACGGCACCGGCATGGGCGGCCCCGGTTACAACTTTGAAGACGAGTGCACGCCGGAACTCAAGCATGAGGCGCCGGGCATGCTGTCCATGGCCAATGCGGGGCCGGGCACCAACGGCAGCCAGTTCTTCATCACCCACGTGCCGTGCCAGTGGCTGGACGGCAAACACACGGTATTCGGCAAGGTGGTCGCCGATGCGGATCAGCAGGTGGTGAACGCCATTGCCGGGGGCGATGTCATGAACAAGGTCACCATCAGCGGCGATGCCGATGCGGTGCTTGCCGCCGCAGCCGACCGGGTGGCCGAGTGGAACGGTAAACTGGGCGGGTAACCCGCGCTTTTCGGATATCCCGAAAAAAATCGGGCATGCGTGACATAACTCCCTGTTAACAGTATGCTTTCGCGTCAGGGAGGGGATATTTTAATATATGGCGCTGAGGGATGGGGCACCGTCAGCGCTTTTTTCTTACCCCGAACAGCAGCCGTTGATGCTGCCCGCCGGGAGGAGATGCAAGCCGTGAAACCGTCCCGTATTGCATTCGCATTTTTTGCCATTTGCGCCGTGCTGCTCTTTCCCCGGACCGGATTGGTGGCGCCGCCGTGCACGCCCATGCCGTCTTGCAGTTGGGGCGGCCCAATTACCGTTACCATCATCCAGAACCTGTCTTTTGCCCCCCAGGGGTTTGGCTTTGCCCAGACGGTGGTGACTGCGGCGGCGGATACCCGAGCGGCGGTATTCGATACCGCGGGGGATCTGGGTGCCCTGTTTACGGCCTCCATCAAGGAAGTCAGCATCAACATCGATAACGGCGGCGGCGGACCCACCAACCGCATGACGGTAGATACTTGGACCTATGGCGGCGGCCTGTCCGGTACGGGCACCGGCACCTTTGATGCAGCAACCGGAGCGGCCAACAACCTGCGGATTGGCGCCAGCGTCACCCAGACGGCCACTACCGCGGTTGGCAACTACTCTGGTACCGCCACGTTCCAGATCACCTATCAATGATGTTTACGGGTGAAACAGATATGATTGCTACATTTTCCCGCCTTTCAGACGGTCGGGAAGGACGATAAGTGAGAGGGACAAGCGGCATGAAAATCATCGGTTCCGGCTTTTGGGGCCATACCCGCATCGGGCTGCTGGCCCTGCTCCTGGTCGCCATCGCCTGCCCCCCTGCCGTGGCGGGCAATTCGTTTCTGGTTGCGCCCGGTCGTATCGATCTGGACATCAGCCGACCGGTCACCCAGTCGTTCATCATCACCAACAACGGCGACGGCCCCATCCGTATCGTCATCAAACCGGTCTATTACGAGATAGACGCCCGGGCGCTTGCCGCAGGTCACCCGATCAACCCGGATGTGGATGTTCAGGACGACCTGACCGGCTTCATGCGGCTCAGCCCCCGTGCGCTGAACCTGAAACCGGGGCAACGGCGGGACGTGCGGGTATCCATCCGGCCGCCGGCCAACATGCCGGACGGCGATTACCGCGCCCACCTGCTGGTCAAGATGCTGACTCCGATCGGGAACATTGAATCAAAGCTGGATGTGGAAGGCGCCCCGGACGGCATCCAGATGCAAATCAAGATCAACCTGGAAACCGCCGCAGCCATTTATGGTCACCGGGGCAAGCGCGACCCGAACCAGGTGAGCTTCTCCTGCACCCGGGCCGAAGACGGACAACTGCTACTGGACGCCAGAAACCCCAGCAAGTGGCGGGTGGAAGGCGTGGTACAGGGGTATCCGCACAAAGAACCTAAAGAAGGGGAAAAAGTGGCCGCCGTCCCGACGATGGAAGGCGAGCCGCTGTTTGAAACCAACTTTAATGTTTACCGCGAAAGCCACCGGACGTTACGCACCCGCTGGACCCCGCCGGATAGCGGCGCACTGGATTTGATGTGGCACCCCACCAATGCCGAGGGGGAACCCCGCCATACGGTTTGCCAACCCAAATAGCAGGCGAATTTCGTGAATCGACATGAGGGAAAACGAGGGGCGCTGCCGTTCGTCCTGGCGTTTTCTCTTGTCGTTGGCGCCTGCACTCAAGGCATCCCCGGCATTCCGGGGCCGATCCGTAGCGACCTGCGCGCAGGCATTCAGCAAATCGCCCCGCCGGAACTCCGCAACAAACAGTCCGCCGCCGAGATCCGCACGGCATCGGCCGTGTTGTCCAGGGCCTATCAACAGTTGGTGCACTCCCCCGACAGACTGGATTCCCAGGCGGCGGATAGCATCCGCACCAGCCTGAACCTGCTGGGTACCGGCCTGCACGGCCTGATGGGATATCCCCCACGGCACCCGAGTCAACAGGAGGTCGTTCCGGCCGATTCCGTAAAGGCCGGGCTGGACACCCTCTCCCAGGCGATTGGCACACTGTCCGCCAAGCCGTACCTAGTGCCGCCCAATACTGCGGCCGAAATGGAGTCGGCCATCCGGGTGCTTTCCGAAAAGGCCCGCAAGCTGACGCCCGCAAAATACACCCCCCAAGAGGACGTGGTGGATGCCATCCGGGAAGCCCTGAGTCTGGTGCACGCGTCTTTGGACATCGTGCTGACCGGATCCAACCTGGCGGTGGGCGAATCGCGCACCGCGAATTACACGCCGTTTCACACCCCCTTCGACCTTGCCGCCAGCGCTGCACCGATCATGGAGACCACCAAGGTGGAAAAGGAGCCGATTCCGGTTGCCAATGCAGTCGAACCCGCCCCAGTACACATGCCCGTCTCCACGGTTTCCACCGCCGCACCGATAATGGTGCTGGCCACGGCCGAAGAGGAAGCCGTGGCACCGCCCGCCGACGCTACCCCCGTTCCCGTTTACACGCCCGTTTCCGAAGCGCCTCCGGTCGCCGCGATGATGATTGCCATGGCAGAAACGGAAGCGGAGCCATTACCTGCTGAACCAGCCGGTCCCGAGCCCGCCCCGGTGGTGTTGCCCACGGCGTTTACCCCGCCGGAAGATAGCGGCATCGACCTGCAGGAAAGCTTTATCGAGATCCGGGTCACCAACACCCGGGGTGACAGCTTCTACCGGGTGATGATCGACGAAAACGAAAACCCGTACCTGGACGTGGGCGAGTCACTCGGTATGTGGCTCGATATGCCACCGGAATGCGACTATGCAAGGCAATACTGCCAGGCCACAATGCAGCCCAAAGGCACCCTCTACTGGATAGACGGGGTGGAAATGCAGATCGGTGACTCCGGCAACGGCATACACCCGATACCGAAAGATGCGCTGGTATTTAAGGAAGGGCGGCTGTGGTTGCGGTACGACGTGTGGGAAGACTGGTTCCCGCTTACGGCAACCTGGTCGCTCACCTACTACACACTTGGGTTCAACCCCCACTTTCCGCTGCTTGCAGATTTGAGAAAGCAACGGGAGCGGCAACGGCAGGCGGCCGAGGCCGAACGGCTGCGGCGGGAGCGGCTGGCACTGCTCCCCGCCCGAAAACCCGACTCCGGCCCGCCCGAAGGCCGCTACCGCATTGACCTGGAGCGGGACCCGGACGGCAACCAGGCCGCCACGCTCCGTTATGACTTGGCCGCAGACATCTACGAGGGCACCGCCCTGGTGGGGGGCGAAATGGTCAAGGCCGATCAGGGCGACCGGTCAAACCTGACCTTCTGGCGCTACCGCCAGTTGCGGCAGCCCCATTACTACCAACTGGAAGTGGGCGATACCCGTTCCGACGTGGAAACCCTGATGGGCGCCTTCAACCTGGAAAACGGCGTCCGCATCGACCGCCTTCAGCGCCACAAGGGGGCCGGTATCTTTGAATACCGGGACCGCACCCAACCGGGCACCGAAATTGATTTTTACCACAACGGCTTTCTGGTCGATACCTTTATCGCCGGGGCCGACGGCACGTTTGAAATTCCCGAGCAGTTCGTCTCCGGTGGCGACCGGGTGGTGCTGCGCTACTACTTCCCCGACGGATCCGAGTTCCGGCGGATCATCCGCATTACTTACGACAACGCCCGCATCCTGCCCGCAGGCGTATGGGATGGTCAGTTTCTTGCGGGAGAAACCGAGCCCGGCGGGTTTACCCGGGTCGCCTGGCGTTACGGTATGCGCGAAAACCTGTCCGGCGGGTTTGCGCTCATGCAGTTCCCCAAGGCCGGAACAAGTGGTGGTGAATCCGGTTATATGATCGATCTGGCCTGGCGGCCGTTCCACGGCCTGACCCTGCTCACCGACCAGTTGATCACCAACGCCGGACACGATTATGAATTCAGTGCCGACATCACCGGCGGAGCGCGCCATATTTTCCAGCTGGAGCTACGCCATCTGGCGGACGGCAGCCCGCTGTTTACCCTGCCGGGGCAGGCGGCCACAAGCAACGAATTGGCCCGCCTGCGGCATATCTACCGGCGCTCGCGCCTGTCGTGGCAGGCTGAACTGAGCGATACCGAGGTGGACCAGCAGTTCAAGCACCGGGCCGATCTGCGCATCTTACGCCGCCTGTCCGTATTCGATCAGGGCACCTTCATATCCGGCGGTCCCAACGACAACCTGGACACAAACACCGTCGGGGTGACCTTTGGCATCACCCGCTCCATGTTGCTGGAAGGCAGCCGCACCTTCGCCGAGCCCGAAGATTCCTGGACCGCCCGCTTCCGCATTCAGGGCGGACACGGCTGGGACCGGTGGGATGCCAACGTGAGCGTCACCCAGTTCGGCAATGCCGACCCGGAAGGCAGTGCGGCCCTGACCTGGCGGATCACGCCCCGGTTCAACGTTTCCGCCAACGGCACCGACGACGGGGTGACGGTGCGGCTGTCGTGGCTGGACATCATTGCCGCAAAACCCGGGCCCACCCGCTGGGACGACTTTGGTTCCGGCACCCTGTATGGCCGCGTGGCGGCACCCGGCCTGGAAGGGGAAGAGCCGTTTCCCCTGGAAGGGGTAATGGTACGGGCAGGCAATCGCACCACCACTACCGATGAGGACGGCAATTACCAGATAACCGGCATCGCCGCCGATCAGCGGGTCAACGTTTCGGTCGAACGCAACTCCCTGGATGCCACCATGGCGCCCGCGAATGACGGGATGCCGGCCCTCTTCCGGCCCGGTACCCGCATCCACCACGATCCGGCCGTCACCTGGACCGCCGGGCTGGACGGGTTTGTGCTTACCGCCGACGGACAGCCGATTCCCAAAGGCACGGAAATTCACGTGCTGAACCTCACGGACGATCAGGTCGTCTCCCGTGCAGAGGTGGAGGAGGACGGCTTCTTCCTGATCGAAGGGCTGACGCCGGGCACCTACCGGCTGGGGCTTTCCGGCGTGGAGAACCCCCCGCAGCCACGCATATTCAAACTGCCCGCAGGGACCGACTGGCTGTCCGGCGTGACGGTGAACTGGCAGTAACCGGCGTTCTTTCATATCCGGTGGCGTGTCCATGCCGCCGGGTTCCAATCAAACCAACCGTGTAGTCACTCTTTCCCTGTTCAAAATTGAACGGGGAGGAAATTAAAGTCTGTGCACGATTCGACCGACAGGAGGATAAGTGGATGTACTTAAACCGGTTTGTGGCCGGGTTTTTTTCGAGATGGGAAACTCAGTAGGTATAGAAAATGAACCGATTTGCAAAAAAACTGATCTTACCCGCCGTACTGGCCGCTGGCATGTTTGCCGCCGCGCCGGCCATGGCCGAAACCACAACCTTTACCGGCACCATGACCATTTACAGCACGATTACGTTTGCTGCCAACAACAGTGTCATGACGTTCCCGAACACCGGGATTCCCGCTGCCGGTAGCACCGTGGTGACCCTGCTCCCCGCCGACGTGGGCGCGCTGGACTTTGACGTCACCGCCTCTACCGGAACGACCCTGACGGCCACCATGCCCGCATCGTTCACCCTCTGGGACGGCACCGTTACGGAATCGGTCACGGTGAACAACTTCACGTTCGGCGGTGCAAACGTCACCGACATGGGCGGAAGTGGCGACATCAGCATGGTTGCCGGTACCGAAAACCTGCTGATCGGTGGCGACGTTACCGTGCCCAACACGCTGACCATCAGCGGTGTTTACAGCACAGTCGGCGCCCAGACCCTCACGGTGGTGTACCAGTAAACGGTACGCCACGTACGTGACGATCAGAATGGGACCTGCTGTGTTAGCAAAGCAAATCAGAAAGGCACCCTCGCTTGTGCGGGGGTGCCTTTTGCTGCTTGCAGCATTGGCCAGCGCCTTGTTGGGCACCGGCACCGTGGCGTTCGCCCTGGAATTGCCCACTGAATTCAACAGTACAAAAATCCTGTTTACGGCACGCATGGAAGTCATGCCGCCGGTGACCGTTTCTGAAAGCCAGGCCATTTCCTTCCCCACCGTTACATCCGGAACAGCGGCGACAGTCACGATATCTCCCACCGATACCGGGGCTGCGGTATTTTCGGTAACCGGTCGCCCCATGGAGAACATCACGGCATCGATTGCAGAAGAGCAGATTGTGCTTTTCAGCGGTTATGGCCGTACCCCTGAACGCCGGATCGTTATCGAAGGATTTACCCTGGGGGGTGATATTGATGCCACCCGTTCCGCCCGCATCGGCCAGCTCGGTACCCTGGACGACATGCGCCTGGGCGCCACCGCCAAAATTGAGGCGGAAAACCAGCCGGGGGTCTATTCCGGCAGTTCCACCTTCCGCGTCGTCTATCACTAGATACCGCCTCTTTCGCTAAATAAATCACCTTTTTTTGCTGTGCCCCTAATGGGGCGTTTTTATTTTCCCGATAGATAAATCAGGGCACCGGTACCTGGCGGGACCGGTTATTGACAATCCAGGGCCTGTTAACAAGCGGGGAAGCGTTATGAAAAAGCACCAGACCGTTCTGGCGTACAGCGTCATCGGCTTCTTTTTTGGCATCGTGGTGGGCGTGACGCTCACCGCGCACACGGTAGGGCTTGCGGCGTTGTAGCCAACGCGCTTATCTGAAACAAAAACTGTCCGGGGAGCACGCGGCAGGGAAGCAAGGGGCGAGGGAAAATCCCTCGCCCCTTGCGGTTTTCGGGCATTTTTCCATAAAAAAAAGAGACCCGCTCTCGCGGGCCTCTTCGGGCAAACTCTCCCGCAGGCGGGATCGCTCGTATATTCAGGCCACCTTGATGCGCGGCCTGCGGCGACCGTCCCTGTGAGTATGCGGCTCCGGTCGGTTCAGCCGGTTGGCCAGAATCACCGGATCGGCCACCTCTCCGCACACCAGACAGCGCCAGCAGGTCACGGCAAACTGGCCGGAATCGTCCAGCAGATCCATAAACTGCTCCGACACCATCGGCCCCTGACACCGGGGACAATCGATTCTTTCTGCCTGCATTTTTTGCGTTTTAACCATCACTCACTCCGTTTCCCGTAAAAATCACGGCACCCCGGAACACCCGAAAAGCCCCATCCCCCTCCGCCTGCCCCTGTGCATGTCACCACTATGACCGACCGGTCGGTTTATGTCAATAGGGGGTGAAAAATCCGATTATATCCACCTTATTCCCCTTCTTTCTTGAGCCCATTCCGACCGACCGGTATAGTTATATGTGGAGATATCCATCATGGCCGAGACCAAACGCGAACAACTGCTCCAAACCGCTTCCCGCCTTTTTTATGAGAACGGTTTTCACGCCACAGGTATTTCCGAAATTTTAAATAAATCCGGTGTGGCCAAAGGCACCCTGTATCAGCACTTCGCCAGCAAGGACGAATTGATCGAAGCGGTGCTGCGCCGCGCAGGAGAGGAAATGCGCGCCTGCTTTGTGGAACTGGTGGAAAAAAAATCCGCCACCCCCAAAGACAGGCTACTGTCCATTTTTACCGTGCAGGACGAGTTGTGGTGGGGGGACGACGGCTACTGCGGCTGCCCGTTCACCAAGGCCACGGGTGAGTTTGGCGACCGGGAACACCCGATCCATCGGGCGGCCTCTCTGCACAAGCGCCTGCTGACCGGCTATCTGCGCGATCTGGCCGATCAGGCCGGGGCAAAAAACCCGAATGACCTGGCCCACCAACTGGCCATCCTGCTGGAAGGGGCGGCCATACTGCACTGCGCGGCCTCCCACCAGGAGGTCACCCGGCACGCGGCGGAAGCCGGGCGGGTATTGGTGGAAGCCGCCCTGTAACGCCCTCTTTTTTCTATTCCATCATCTATTTCCGCCCACCTGTCGATAAGACGGGAACAGGCCATTTTGTGGCTTTTGGTGGAAACCGATGGATTTTTTTACTGAAAACAATGCACCCCGACGGGAAGGCGATATTGTCTTTCACTACCGACGCCCCGGTGCGCTGATCTTCTGGCTGTTTTTAGGGGCGTGCGCGCTCATTCTGCTTGCCATTGGTGTGGCAGGCGGCATCACCCTTACCCGGGAGATGGTGCCGTAACAACTGAACGACATCGCCCCTTTCCTGCGCGAGGCCATCTCCTCCAGGGGGTTTGAAATCGACCGCACCCCCGCCTTTTTTGCGGGGGGGTTCCTGCTACTGTTCTGGCGTTTTTTAAAAATGCCCATTCTGGGCGGCTTCGGGCCGTCCGGCTGGCTGGCACGCATGGGACGCGAGGGACTGCAGATCAAATTTCGCTCCTACATGAACGCCTCTTTTCCGCCGGAAGATCTGGTGGTGGCGCTTGTTCCCTGGCATGAAGTCGAATGGGCAAGGAAGCTCAAGGAGCATCTTTCCTACCGAAGTAGCAGTAGCAAGGGCGGCACCACCCACGAGTTTTCCACTTATCTGGAATTGAAGCTGAACAGCCGCGATCTGGAAAACCTGTCCCAACACCTTAGGCGGGAACGCACCCGCAAAAGCCCCCGGGGCGCCGCCTGGCGGCACTACCCGGTACAGCTTGATGAAGAGGGGCATTTGAAGATCAAGTGGAGCGCCCGCCCCAAGGTGGCCGCGGCCCTGGAAGCGCTGAAAAGCCGCGTGACCATTCGCAAGCCGCTTAAATTGCGCACCGCATTGGAAAAAACCGCCAGAGAATCCACCGAGGATGCCGAACAAGCCATCATCCGACTGGTGGAGGAGGGAAAAACCTTCGCCGCAATAACCGCCGTACGCAAGGCGTACAACATGTCACTTACCGACGCCAAACAGTTTGTAGATGACCTGGTGCAGAAGAGCCCGCCCGAAGAGACCCCCGCGCCCCAGGGCGCGGACCACGGATTCCGCCACATCTGACCCCAAACAGCGACGGCCAGAAAATTTTCCCCCGGCTTGCCACCACGCTATCCATGCGCTAGATGTTAAAGGTCTAGCATAAAAATTACGGCTTTGCTAACCACGCAAATCGATATACCGGGGGGTATAACATGGTGGAATGTTCAAGGTGCTGTACCGGCATGGTACGGGGGGATTACTCCGATTATCTGGACGATACCGGTGTCTATACACTGACGGCCTGGCGCTGCCCCACATGTGGAGAGGTGGCCGATCCGGTGATTCTGGCCAACCGGGCTCGCCGGCCCGAACCGCACACATTGAAAATGAGACGCTGGCGGACGCCGCATCGGGCATAAACAAGAGGAGGAAGCCCGCTACCCGGCGGCAGATACGGATCGTGCCGACCGGTCATCTGATACACAGGCGACCCCGCCCCACGGGTTCCACCACGAAGTGTCGGTATACCCGTCACGAAGTAATTCGGATATGCACCGCCAGTGCGGTTCTCCCCGACGGCCTGTTTATGGTATCAATGGGGCCATGAAAATGCCTGTCACACCGTCTGCCATCATCTGCCTCTGCACTTTTTTTGTGGGCGCGGCACTGCTTCTGCCACCTCATACCTTTGCGGCAAAAGACCAGGTGCCCATACGGGTACAGGTTTCCTGCAACGAAGTGGCGGAGATCGTCAAAACCATGCCCCGGGGCGTCACCTTTGACCTGCACATGGATAGAGGGACCGGACAGGTGAGCGGGCCGCACGGCAGCATCAAGCGTATGGGCTGCACCGTCACCGCCGATGGGCAAGTGACCCGGAGTCCGGACGTCCTCCTGCCCCACGAGCTGCTGCAGGAAATGATGCCCACCCGGGGCTGGGCCGAGGTATCCCGGTACGCCGCCGAAGGGCCGGATGGCGTATCGTTTGCGCTGGCCAGAAAAGGGGTGCTGTGTTTCCTGTCTGCCCGGATCAGCCGCGCGGAAACTCCCGCACCCAACGACTATCGGTTTGAAGCCGGGTGCGTGGAACAAGAAAGCGAATAGCCCGCTTGCCCGCGCAGCCAGAACACACTTCGTGACCGATACCCATCACTGGCGCGGCGTCGCCATCAAACTGCTGGCCTTTACCGTGGCCTACAACGTGCTGGAGGCCTCCGTGGCCCTGTGGCAAGGGGTCATGACGGACAGCATCGCCCTCACCGGCTTTGGGCTGGATGCCATCATCGAATGCGCGGCGGCCTCCGTAGTGCTGTGGCACCTTTCGGCGGAGTTTCATGGCAGAGATCCGGGAGCGCTTGAGCGCATCGAGCGCCGGGTACACCGGTTTGTGGGCACCACCTTCATCGTTCTTGCCGTGTACGTGACCGCCCAGTCAGTCTGGGTGCTCTACACCCGGGCGCTCCCGGGGGAAAGCCCCATCGGCATTTTTCTTGCGGCGGCGTCCCTGACCATTATGCCGTTAGTGGCGTGGGGCAAACTGCGCGCCGCCACACACTTGAACAGCCCCACCTTGCGGGCTGAGGCCAGGGAAACACTGGCCTGTTCCTATCTTTCCTTTGCCCTGCTTCTGGGGCTGGCTGCCAACACCCTGTTCGGCTGGTGGTGGGCCGACCCGGTGGCGGCCCTGCTGATGGTGCCGTGGCTGATCAAGGAAGGGGTCGAAGGGCTACGGGGAGACGGTTGTTGCCACGCAGGCTGACATTCCCCCACCGATCCTGACACAATCGAACTCATGTCTATCCACATTGCAGAAACCAGCGATACCGCCCGTTGCCATCCCGTCATGCGCCAGTTGCGCCCGCACCTGACCGAAGAAGCGTTTGTCACACAGGTGGCAAGACAGCGGGAAGACGGCTACCAACTCGTTTACCTTGAGGCCGGTGGCGATGTGGTGGCCGTGGCAGGCTACCGCATCGGCGAGAACCTGGCGTGGGGGCGGTTTTTATACGTGGACGACCTGGTCACCGACGCCCAGAGCCGCTCCTGCGGCTACGGCGGGCGCATGCTGGAGTGGCTGACGCAAACCGCCCGCGAGGCCGGGTGCGAGGCCCTGCACCTGGACTCCGGCATACAGCGCACCGACGCCCACCGCTTTTACGAAGGGCATCACCTGGAAAATACCAGTCGGCACTTTGTCAGGCAGCTCGCCTGAGGGCAGGTTGTCCGCCCGGGCGCCACCGGGCCTCCAGAAAACAAGCACCGATGCCGCCGCCCCCGGTTTTGGGCATAATGAGAAAAACCCGCAAAATTTTCGTGCCGCGTGCCTTGACATGTTCCATATACGTGGCTATATTGTTCGATAGTTATGGAACATTCGGATATTGCAAAGGCGTTCAAGGCATTGGGCCACCCCCAGCGGCTGGCCCTGTTTGAAATGGTATACAAGATGGGCACCGAGGGCGAAACGTGCGTCCCGGCCCCAAAAGGCAAACAGGCCACCTGTTGCGAGCCGGTGCGTAAGGCGTTTACCGCCGCGTGCAGCTGTCTGGGGCTGGCCCGCTCCACCGTGAGCCATCACTTCAAGGAATTGCAGAACGCTGGCCTCATCACCTGCACCCGCGATGGACAGGCCTATCTGTGTCAGGTGAATGAAGAAGCGGTAGATGCCATCCGGACGTTTTTGAAATAGGTTTTTTGACTGCGGGTGTTTTGCACCCGTTTTTAACAACCAGATTGTTCGATAGTTATAAAACTATCTTACAATCAAACACACAAGGAGAACAAAATGAACTGCTGTTCACTTTCCGACTGTAACCAGCTCACCGAGCAACTGAACTTCAACGTGCGCGAAACCGAGGACGGCGTGACCGTGGAAGTCACCCCCAAAGACCCGAAAAAGGTCGGCGCCTTAAAAAAGCTGGCGGACGGTATGAAATCGTTCTGCAACTGCTAGGGCGGCAACCTACAAGCCTACGTACGGGCATCACCTCCCGTGCGTACGGCTTGCCTGGCCCTTAACGGACCAGAAACAACAGTGACCGACCGGGCGGCTGATGATCTCGCCATCCTTTTCCAGCTTTTCCAGCTGGCCTTTGGCCTCATCCCGGCTCAGTTCACAGACGATTTCCACCTCTTTGGTGGCCGCACGGCCCACCGCGTGTAAAAACGCCGCCACATCCGGGGGGGGCGCGGGCGACAGGGACGGGGCCAGAGCCTGTACGGCGGCCACATAGTCGGGCCACGGACTGTCGCCATCCAGTACGCGCACACCGTGGGTTTCGTTCATCAGTATCATGGCGGGAAAGCCGTAGCGGATACGCCCTTCCATCATTTTGGTGTCTTTGGCCTGGGGAACCGGGTGGCGGGCCGCTTCAAAGTCGTCCCCAAACGCCTCTTTTGCAAGGGGGCCTTCGATTTCCTCGGCCAGGCGCGGCAGGTCTACCCCCGGCACCTCGGCCGCCAGCGCCATCAGGCTGGCGATGGTATCCGCCGGGCGGCGCTCGGTAAAAAACCCTTCCCGCACCCGCCTTACGTAGGCGTCTTCCAGTTCCTCTCCCTGCAGCCCCACCGCCTTGACGGCAATACAGGCCGGGTGACTGGAAAAAGGGGGGTGCACCTTCCACACGCCCGTATCGATGGGCATGCCGGTCTCGATGGACACCTCTTCCTGGTGGATGGCGTAGGCTTCCGGGTTTTCTCCCCCCAGATCGTACTGGGGATCGTAAAACCCCTCGTCGCGCCTTTCCACCAGTCCACCCATGCGATGGTGAATGCGTATTGCGCCGGGAAACGCCTGCCGGAGCTTGCGAAAATTGGGCTCGTTGCCCCACGACCAGGAGCAGATTGGATCGGTAAAATAGTCGGCTGCAATGACTGCCATGTCTTAGCCCTCCCGTTAAAGGCTACCCTTGGGATTCAATATGACATTTAATCCGACAACGCGCCATAAAGGTGTATTTACTTAAATACTTAAATGTCTGAACATGGGTACATGCATCGGCTCACTTCCCTCCCTTTTTCCGGTGCAATCAGCGTATCCTTGAGTCAGCAAATTTGGATGGAACCCACCCCCTGCCCGGTACTGTGATGCGCCTGTTTCGCCTGACTTTATTTTTGCCCATGGTGCTGCTTGCCGTCTCCTGCGCCACCAATCCGGCTACCGGAAAGCCGGAACTCAACCTGATTTCGGAAGCGCAGGAAATCCGCATAGGAGAGGAAAACTACACCTATACCGTGCAAGCCCAGGGCGGTGGGTATCGGGCAAACCCGGCGCTTGTGGCATATGTGAACGAGGTGGGCCAAAAACTCGTGGCGGTATCGGATCGTCCCGGACTGCCGTACGAGTTTGTGGTCATCAACAGCGATGTACCCAATGCGTGGGCGCTTCCCGGCGGCAAACTGGCCATCAACCGGGGGCTGTTGATGGAACTGGAAAGCGAGGCGGAACTGGCCGCCGTGCTGGCCCACGAAATTGCCCATGTGACCGCCCGTCACAGCGCCCGGCGCATTCAACGGGCCTTGCTGTACCGAATCAGCATGGCCGGGATAAGCGCCGTGGCAAGCGATCGCCGGACCGGCAACCTGATTGTGGGTGGCGCCAAGGTCGGCACGGCATTAATCCAGCGCCGCTACAGCCGCGCCGATGAGCAGGAGGCGGACCGGTACGGCATGGAATACATGGCAAAGGCCGGGTACGACCCGTACGCGGCGGTGCGCCTGCAAGAGATGTTCGTGCAGTTTTCCGCGCAAACAGGGGGTGACTGGCTGACCGGTCTGCTCTCCACCCACCCGGCGTCCGAAGATCGGGTGGCGGCAAACCGGCGTATGGCAGAACACCTGCCCCAGGGAGGCGAAACCTTCGTTCCCCGGTTTACAAAACACATGGCACATCTGTTTGCCGCCGCTCCCGCATACGACGCACTGGCACAAGGGCGGGCAGCACTTACGGACGGCAAACCGGATGAGGCCCTCTCACACGGACAAGAGGCCGTGGGCCAGTATCCCGAAGAGGCGGCGTTCCATGCCCTGAAAGGCCACGCCCTGCTTGCCGCCGAACGCTGGGACGAAGCCGAACAGGCCTTCGATGCAGCCATCGAAAGAGATGACGACTACTTCCGGCACTACCTTGGCCGGGGCACGGCCCGCACCCATCTGGACCGGGACGAAATCGCCCGGGCAGACCTGGAAAAAAGTATTGAACTGCTCCCCACCGACACCGCCCACCTGACTTTGGGAAACCTGCTCTTGAAGTCCGGCGACACCGAAGCAGCCAAACGGCACCTGCGACACGCCGAAGGAGATTCCGCCGTTGGACAGGAAGCCACCACTGTGCTTGCACGACTGGAACTGGAACAGGTACCGGGCCGCTATATCATGGCCGGGGCCGACCTGAACCCGGAGGGGTATGTGCTGCTGCGCGTGGTCAATCGCTCCCCGCTGCCGGTGCGCGACATACAGGTGCAGGTGACCGTGCGGGGAGACGAAACCGTGCGGGCAAGGGAGTCCACCATCACATTCTCCCAAACCCTGCCGCCGGGAAAAGGCAGCGCCCACGCGACCACCATCGGCCCCCTGCCCCTTTCCCGTGGCACCGGACTGGTGCAGACGCGAGTAATCAGCGCAAAACTGGCCGAATAGCCGATAAGAAACCAGAGGCGCCTAAAGTGGCACTGAGGGTGCCCGGGGGGTACACTCGAACTTCACATTTATTGTTCTGATAGGAGGCGCTGCCAACAGGCGCACGCTGCATGAAAAACTGGCTCAAAAAATACCAAAAAAATACCCCGGTGGCCTGGGCCACCACTCTGTTTATGCTGATTACCCCGCTGGTAGGCATTTTCGGCACCATCTGGTGGGTGGCCACCGACCGCTTTCACTGGGGCACGCTGGCGCTCTTTTTTATCACCTGGGCCATTACCGCCATGGGCATTACCGGGGGTTTTCACCGCCTGTTTTCTCACCGTACCTATGAAGCCTCACGCCCGTTGCAAATCTGGTTCATCTTCGCGGGCGGCGCCGCCTGGGAGGGGTCGTGTCTGGAGTGGTGCCGGGACCACCGCCGCCACCACCGCTATGTAGACACCGAGCGCGACCCGTACAACATCAACGAAGGGTTCTGGTGGGCGCACATTTTGTGGCTGGTGTTCGACCGGCGCGAACCCACAGTGGAAAAGGAGATCGCCGACCTGACCGCCGATCCGTTGATCCGCTGGCAATACCGGCACTATGCGCCGATCACCATCCTCACCAGTTTTGGCCTGCCTATCCTGCTTGCCACCTTCTGGGGTGACTTCTGGGGCGGCCTGTTCGTGGCCTCGGCCCTGCGCATTTCGGTCAACCACCACTGTACCTTCTTCATCAACAGCCTGTGCCATGTGGCGGGTACGCAGACTTACTCCGACAGCCACACAGCCCGGGACAACTGGGTGGCTGCCCTGCTCACCTATGGCGAGGGATACCACAACTATCACCACGAGTTTCCGTCCGACTATCGAAACGGCATCCGCAGCTACCACTGGGATCCCACCAAATGGATGATCTGGACTTGCAATAAACTGGGTCTGGCCAGTGGCTTAAAACAGGTGGCGCCGGAAAAAAGCCTGTCCAAACGGCTTGCCATGCAGGAGAAACACCTGTTGGAACGACTGGGGAACATCACCACACCGGGCGAGACTGCCCTGAATGACATTCGCGAGCGGTTTCAGTCGGTGGCTACGCGCATGGCGGAGTTGCGTACCCAGTACAACGACCTGACCCACACCCTGAAGTCCGGCTGGGACGCGGCAACCGCCAAAAAGCTGATGGAACTCAAACAACTGCTCCGGGAAGCGGAGCGGGAACTGCGTAAGATTCTTTCCACCTGGCAGGCCGCCGCCCGTGGTATCGGCCACCCGCTTCCGGCCTGACACAAACCGGGCACTTCCGTAAACGCGCCCGGACACAAAAAAGGCCGCACCGTCCCTTGCTGGACGGTGCGGCCTTTTTGTTTTTGCTGCAAGGGGCGGACATGCCCGTTCAGCCCGTGGCGTCGTGCCCGTTAAATCAGCATCAGCCAGAAGCTGAAAATAACGGCTGCAATCCCCGCCATAAACAAATTGATATGTTTGACCATCGTACTCATGACCACCCTCTTCGCGATACCGTTTCCACCCGTATTTTCCCCAAAACGTCGCGTCCGTTGCTCATAAGATATTGCATATTTCCTGCCAAACTCGGACGGCTTCCCGAAGGGTCGGGAAACTCAATCCATCTACTTATTTTTTAAGTGTTTTTTTCTAAAGTATATTCCCCGTAACCCCACAATTTTTCACCCGTCCGTTATCCCTATGACACCGTAGGTGGCACATTTTCGACATCTCCTGCCGGAACCGTGTAAAGAATGCAGCATAGCGGGTGGATATTGCGCCGGGAACGCGCTACCGTAGGAATTCGCGGCGCGGTTTTTTCTCGTACCTGGAGGGCGGTATGGAAACCTATATCCGACTTAAAAGTGGCGATATTCTGCTGCGGGACATCCGCAAACTGGCACCTCCCGCACCCCAGGGAAGAGGGTGGATGCGCGTTCGCCCCGGCCTGATCGGTATTGAAGATTACTGCCCCATCAAGCAGACCCGGCACCTGATTCGCACCAACGGGGTCGATGTGGTACGGCGCGGCGCCACCAAGGTCTGGCCGCCGCCGCTACACTAGTCGATCAGGGCGGAGTCCATCAACACATGATAGATGCGGCGCGTATCTCCCGCGTTCACCGCAGTAAAACGGATGCCCAGGCCACCGGGAGTGGTGCGTGCCACCACCCCTTCCACCTGAATATTTACTGTACGCTGTCCACCGTTGTGGATCATGGCCAGTCGGCACGGGGTGCCCGCCATCAGGCTTGGGTCGCAACAAATAAAGGTACCGTCGATGCTCAGGTCGCGGCAGGTGCCTGCGACGGTTTCGCCCGCATCCGTGGTGAGTATCACGGCCATATCGACCGGTACCCGCCCAAAGTCCCGCCGCTCATCCTGATCCGTTGCCATGGGCTACCCGATGGGGCCGCTAGGGACCGGCCCCTTAGTCCCACCCCGCCGAAACGGGATTGTAGAGAAACAGGTCGCGAATTTTCTTGTAGTTTTCCGGGTCGGTGTCCATAAAGGCAACGCCAATATAACTGTCGGAAGTCCAGACCACCTGGGCACTGGTTTCCATGCGTATCGCACTCTCCCCGCCTCCCAGTGTCAGAAGGGCGTGGCACCGGCTGCCGATGGGTAACGGACTTTCACACATCAGGGAAAACCCGCCCATCCCTACATCATAGGTTGTGCCGCTGAACTTGCCGCCGTCTTCGGTGGTCACCGTGACGGTCAACTCCACCGCAGTGCGGTCAAAATTACGGCTATCTGACTGTGCCATGAAACAAGCATCTCCAATATTTACGCTGCCATTACGGTCACCCGGTTGGGAGCGCACGGCGACAGCCATGGCCCCAAAGTGGTGTCCTTCTGTTCCCTTGTCGGCAGATTGTGCGAAATACTTGGGGAATCCGTTTGCGCTGCGGAATCCGGTCCTTCAACCGCCGCCGGGGCGGGTCATGGTACGCCAGTCGGATGGCGTTGTGGAAAAGCCCCACTTTTCATAAAACGACACCATATCGGGCAGGCAAAACAGTTCCACCCGCGCCACAGGGGCCACCACCGGGTGGTCCATGACGGCATCCATAAGCGTCCGGCCCAACCCCCGGCTCTGGTGGGAGTCAGCCACAATCACATCGTACACCACCGCCCGGTAAACGCCATCGGACAACACCCGGCAGAACGCGACCAGCTTGTCGGTTTTGGCATCGGTCAGGCCAATGACCGCATCGCTCCCCTCCAGCATCCGGCGCACGCCGTCAACAGTCCGCTCCCCGGTCCACCACTGGGCGTGGTACAGACGGCAGAGTTCTTCCACCTGCGCAACGGTAAGGGTTGTGACCTGTAAATATGCATTGGACTTGCCCATGGGTGGGTAAGGATAGCGGCATCCGGCATAAACGCCCAAAAAAAGTCAGCTACGGATAAAATGGGGGCCGGAGCCTGTATTCATGATTCACATTACCCCCACCCTGCAAATACCGGAAAGCGAAATCACCGAGCAGTTTACCTGTGCGCCCGGACCCGGTGGGCAGCATGTCAACAAGGTGGCCACCGCCGTGCAGCTTCGGTTTGACGCTGCAAATTCCCCGGCCCTGTCTGCGGCGGTAAAGCGGCGGCTGTTTGCCGTTGCCGGGCATCTGGCTACGGCGGACGGCGTCATTCTGATTGGCGCCAGCCGTCATCGCTCTCGGGAACGCAACCGGGAAGATGCCCGTGAAAAATTGGTGGGATTGATCAAAAAGGCCCTGACCCCACCCAAACCCCGCAAGAAAACGCGCCCCACAAAAGCGTCTCGCGAACGCCGTCTGGACGCCAAGAAAAAGCAGGGTAAAACCAAAAAACTCCGGGGCAAGGTGCACGACTCCTGAAGCCGCATGCAGACCGGCACGACCGGAAAAACGGTTTGAAATAAATAACTCCCGGCCAGGGCCGGCAACAGGGAGGGAGCAGCCAGGTCAGTGGATAAACACGGCTCCCGTGGGTCTTGGACCCGCTTCCCAGTCCGGGAACTGCTCGGCCAGTTCTTCTGCGAAGCGCCGCATAAACTCCTCATTGCGCTCCTGAAGCAGGTTTTCGCGGGCGCTCACACCCTCACGCATCAGCGTCGCCTGTAGCTGCAGCATTTTTTCGCCAACCGGGGTTTTGTAGAAAAAAAGCACATCTTCTACATCATCGGAATTCAGATACTTCATGTAGACCGGGACCATGGCCTCTTCCCACGCATTTTGTGGAAACACCTCCATGAATACGCCCCGGACCAGCATCGCCAGTTGTTCCTGCTCACCGGGAGAAAGCTCCCGGCCCAGGCGGCTTTCCATGGCCCGAGGCATGCCCGACATGGCGGTATTGGTTAATTGGGCGGTGATTTCCTGAAACACCCCTCTGCCAAATTCCATTTCCACCATCTGGCGGGTAAGCGCTTCGTGCTGGGCCTCATCAATATCCTGTGCCGATGCGGGCAGGCACAGGGCCACCTGACAGGCGACAAGTGCTGCAATCAAGGTTTTCTTATATGGCCTGGGCATGGACCGGTCTCCCTGTTTACGCATAAGACTCCACCCTCTCTGCCTTCTTATCGGTCTAAAGAGGCAAATTCTTCAATGTGCAGCCGGACAGGGAAAGAGGGAAAACTATCCGCCCGGATTGGCCGGTGCGGTAGTGGGAGCGGCTTCCGTGGGCGGGGCCTGCACCCCGGATTCCGCCCCGGCCCGCACGCCCACCAGAATGAGCACCGCCAGCAGCAGCCAGAGTGGGCCCAGGTGCACCAGGATAACCGCTCCGGAAGGCCGCCACATCCGCTTGAGGGCAGGGACGTTGCCTTCGCCTTCCTGCACGAGTTTACGTAGGGCCGTCGCCGTCTTTTTTTCCGGTTCGTATGCCAGGGCATTCACGGCGACGGCCCGGGCCAGATCGATTTTTCCAGACTTTTTAAGTGCGTTTGCCTGATGACTCAACAGCACCGCATTGGCGGCCCTTGGCCGTACGCCGCCCGTGGCGTTTTTCCAGATGGCCCGCACCGACGCAATCGGCCCGTCCGGCAGCCCCCACCAGCCGATACCCCAGGTGATGAGGCTGGCCACAATGCCGATGTCCCGCGCACAGCGGGGGCAATAGATGCCCTGCACCCGGTCCCGAAAGGCGCGAATGCCCAGGCCGATCACCTGCTCAAACACCACATAGCGTAACTGGGCGCTTACCTGACGGCAGCGTCCGCAGGGGAGCGGGGAGGAACCCTGGATCAACCCGTCCACATCGTACCGCGCCCGCGTTTCGGGGTTGGAAAGCACCCGTTTCGCCTCGGCCAACGCATCGGACTGCATCTGTGCGCCCATCTTCCGGCTATGTTCCGGGTCCACGGCTTTGGCGCGTTTGGTCAATGCCCGGTGGATGGCAAAGGCGGACGCATGCGGCGCCACCCCCAACAACCGGTAGTACCCGTCTGGATCGGTGTGTGACATAAGGGCTATGGTAGCGTTTTTTGGTGCCGGATTGATGCCCCCTCCTTGCAAGGGCAATCAACACACGTCCGGTCAGGGTCTGTGAACAGACTCTAGTTCAGGCGCAGGAGTATTTTGACTCCCTTGACGCCTTGCAGGTCCGACGCATACACATAGCCAAGGGCTCCGGGTGTTTGCTTGACCAGGATGATCAATTCCTCGGGCACATCCTCCTTGTGGGGCGGTATGGAGCCGCTTTTAAACACTTCCTTTACCCAGTAGCTCTGGAAGGTATAGGGGGTCATTCCCAACGCCACGTTCAAAAATACCTTCTTGATGGGCGCCGAACTCCTGTAGTCCGCCGGGATCAGCTTTGTTCCCCCCATGAACTGCATTCTCCCCAGGTAAATGCGCTTTAACTCCCCTACGGTAAGGGAATCTTTTGGCAGGTCCGGATGGCCAATCACCACAATCTGCTCGGCCAGTGCAGGCACGGAGGAGGCCAGCAGCATGACCGCCACAAACAGCGAACACCACAAGGCCCGGATGGACTTTGCAGGTCCCCACGGCGTCCGTCGGGGTGGCCCGATGTGTATGGCAGTCACTGAAGGCATTCCTAAAACACCATGATCGCGGCCAGCCGGACCATATGGACGGCATCCGCGTCCACGGCCTTGATGGCGGCGGCATCATATTTGTGATAATGGTATTCGGCTTTCAAAAATACGGTGCTGGAAACGTCGTGCCCGACCCCCGCCGACCAGCGATACATGCCGTCCCGGTACAGCGTGTTGCCGCCATCCTCCAGGTAGTCGAAGCCGATAAACGGCGTGGTGTCTCCCATTTTGTAGGACAGCCGCCCGTAGTAGGAGAGAATGGCCACCGCGTTGGGATTGTTGGCGCGGCTTTCGATCGTCATCACCTCGCCCTGAAAATTCAGGTTCCCGGCGGACAGATCAAGGCTTCCTACCAGGTGCAGGCGATGGCCGTTGCCGTCTTCATCCCTGGCGCTATAGACGGAGGCGCCCGCGGTGTTTTCGCCGAACAGCGCCATCAACTGCGCTCCCATCACCTTGTTCTTGTTTTCGTCCTCACCGTCGCCGCGCCGGTGGCCGGAACCCACATAGGCCGCATATTTGAGCCGGGGGCCCTCCACCCCCAGTACGCCATGGACCATCAGGTTGCCTTCTTCCGGCACCAGGTGATCCATCCCGCCGGAGTCCGCATAGTTAACCGGCGGCTCGTACATGGTGGGAAGCACCACGGGAGCAAACAGCGGGGAGGCAAAGCGAATCTGGTTATACAGACCGAACGGCGCAAGGAAAGTTCCGCCGCGTACCTTTAACGCGTCGCCTTGCTGGTACTCCCCGAATGCTTCCAGCACTCCGAAGTTGCCGTGGCCTTCACTCGCTCCGACGCTATCGAAACCGGTCTGGAACGCTTCGTGGAATTCAAGGTTAACGTTGGCAATAAATCGGTCGCGGTTCGCCTGAAAGATCAGGTTCAGGTTTTCCTGGTCTATGGTGGACAGGTCTTCCCCCGCGGTCACCGGACCCATGCCACCCGGATCCATGGGCATTTTGCCCATGTAGGTGTATTCCAGGTCCATGTAGGCATGGATCGACAGGCGGGTATCAAACGCTTCGAGGGTCACGGCCTGGGCGGAAACCGGCGTAAGCAGCACCGCTATGGTCAGTATGATATGCAGGGTCGTTTTGGACATTACGTTCGTCACCTGGTTTCCCACCCCAAACAACATTGGGACCAATCTGTTCGCAAGAGACTTTTTCGGACCGTCAGCCGCAAAACAAAAGATCAAATTGCAGGCATATCTCCCATCCGGACATGCCCCGGCCGCCGTGGGGCGCGCCCAATATATACAGTCAGCCGATCAAAACCAACTCTACTTCAAAGACAAGGGTTTGCCCGGCCAGAGGATGGTTGCCATCCAGGGTGACCATCTCCGCACCGACTTCCCGCACCATCCATTTGCGCTCGGGGTCTTGATTGTCTCCCAGCACATCCCCCTCTGCGGTGTCTTCCGGCATCTGTCCGATGTCAATCTGCATCACCAGCTCGGGGTTGTGATCGCCGTACGCCTCATCGGTGGTAAGGGTCAGGGTTTTTTTCTCCCCCACCTTCATGCCGATGACCCCCTCGCTGACCCCCTGAATCACATCGGCTCCACCGGCCTCAAATGCAAACGACTCCCGGCCTTCGGTGGAGTCAAACACCGTGTCATCCTGGAGTTTCCCCACGTAGTTGATCTCCACGAGGTCTCCGGTTTTGACCGATCTATCGTTGGCCATGATGTTATTGACCTTATAGATGGAAGCGGAGCTTTGGCATCCGCTTGGAGTAAAAAGAGGGCATCACTACCCCCCCCACCCGGAAAAACGGGTACCTTAACACACTTGATTTCAATGGCATCCACCAATAATTTGACGGTATTTACGGGTGCATTCATGGTGTGGGATGCGTGGTTAAAAACGGTCGCCACACCGGGGGCTAAACGCATCCCGCTTTTAACCCGATAAGGGACATGCCGCCTCCGCTTGCGTGCGTGGGCGAGACGAAAATAGCCTGCTGTACGGACGACGGAATGACTGCACCCTGTCCCACATGTGGCCTGGAGCCCAGCGGAGAAACGGCTTCGGCACACCCCTTCTGCGGTCGCTGTGGCACGGCTTGCGCCGGAACGGTCCCCGCTACAGGGCCGACCCCGGACACATGCGCGCCCTCCGAAAATCGCCCAGGTTCCGTGTTCCACCGCTTTGGACGCGTGGACGACGAAGAGGTGATTCTCTTTGTGGCGCTACGGGGAGTGCTGTTGCTGCTCCTTGCCTGGTGGGGACACCGGTTCCAGGTGCTCTGCCAGCCGTGGGGGGTGCAGGGACATCACTTTATCCACAACACCCACATCATTTTTCATGAGGCCGGGCACATCCTGTTCATGCCGTTCGGACAGTTTATGACCGTGGCGGGTGGCAGCCTGCTACAGCTGATCGTACCGTTTGCCGTCATATTGGCGCTGCTTTTTCGCCCGGAAAAGCCGGACCCGTTTGGAGCGGCAGTCGGCCTGTGGTGGCTCGGCACCAGCGTGATCGATCTGTCGCCGTACATCGGCGATGCCCAGGACCTGAAACTGATCATGCTCGGCGGGTTTGTGGCGGAGGACGTGGCGGATGCCCATGACTGGCGCAATATTTTGTGGGACCTGAACCTGCTCGGCCTCGACCGGGAGATTGCCACGGTAGCCCATCAAGCGGGCAACTTCCTGATGGCTATGGGGCTACTCTGGGGCGGCTGGATGCTGCTGCGCCAGGCAAGGGCTGCTCTCGGTAACAACAAACTGTAACGCGCCGCCTACCCCCTATTTTTGGTGGTGACAGGCTACAATGCGCGGATGTCCGGCGCGTATTCCATCCCGCTTGCTTCCGGCTCCCAGGTGGTGCTGGTCACCGTGCCGTCCCTGACCGCCACGGAAGGCTCCCTGCAACTGTTTTCCCGTACCGGTAACAGCTGGAACACGGTGGGTACCGTCGTCCGGGTCCGGTGCGGCAAGGGCGGGCTGGCGTGGGCGCAAAGGCCCGCCGATGAAAAGGGGCCGGAAAAAGTGGAGGGAGATGGCAGAACCCCCATCGGCACGTTTTCCCTCGGACCGGTGTTCGGCTATGGAAAGACACCGCCAGACGGCTGCATACTCCCCTACCGGCAAGCCACCGACCACAGCTTCTGGGTGGACGATCCGCAAGCTCCAGAGTACAACCAGTGGGTCA
>CBDUXI010000029.1:0-28786 GCA_965371175.1 uncultured bacterium | reverse complement strand
CCCGATGCAGGCGTGCACCATGTACTTTAATATCTCGGCGTCATCCCCTTTGCCCAGCCCATAGCGGCCACCGCGCAGGTTGATCCGCCGCTTGCCATCCAGGGCGCAAAGCGCAAGCCCGATGGCCATGGCATGGGTCGATATGCGTGCCGTACTTTCGCCCCCGGAAAGTCCGGCCAGGGTTTCCTCAAACCCGTTCAGTTCCATGAGTTCCAGCCCCAGCGCACGGGCGATGGCGGCGCGGGAAACCGCTCCCACCTCGTCCTCCGGTCCCATGCCCTCGCCCACCACAACCAGCCCGGAGGGGGGCGCATCCTCATCAAAGTAGAAAGACTGGGCCGTCCGCCGCAGTTCGGAAATGGCGGAGACCGGCGGTTTTTCCGTCTTTTTCGGGTTCCACCCGGTGGTGAGGGTGCGGGTGCCCCGCCAGTGGCCATTTTCCAGCGCCACCAGCAAGATGCGCTCGGGACGCACATCGGCAAACAACAGGCTGCCCGCCGTCTTCCCGGCCAGCCGCCGGGCAAAGCTGTACAGGGCGTACGCCTCCGGAACGATCACCTGGGGATGTTCGGTTTCCGCGTCAAACCGTTCGACCACCTCGCCCACGGCAGGCTCCGGCGCCACCGCCACCAGCAGGCGCGAACCGTCCGGGCCGGTCTCAAGCGGCTCGCAGGAAACCACGGCATCGTCCAGGTCGTACGGCAGTTGGCCTTCCACTTCGTACGGGGCCGCCTGGGCCGCTTTTCTTAAATCCGCAAACGGCAGGCTGACCTCCCTGAGCGCACAGGCAGATAGGGAACAGACCACCGTGGCATTGTGGGTAATGGTATTACCCTCGCTCAGCACCACGGGGGAAAGATTCTGGAACCCCACCTTGAAATGGGCGGTACGGCGACTTTCCTCGCCCACTTTTGTCTCGTATATGCCGACTACGCTACGCACGTTTAACGCCCTGCCATGAGCTGATTGATGGTTTTTCCGTTCACATAAAGTATGGGGTTTGCCAGCGTTCCCCGCAGGGAAATGGTGACCGGCTCGCCTTTTGATTTCAGCATACCGGCCACAATGTCCCGCATGGGGAACGACTCTTCCAGGGTGCCGGTAAAGCGCAGATCCAGCCGGCTGACAGCCGCCGTGCGGCCCACCACAATACGGCCACTGCCCTCCCCTTTCACCACCTTGCCCTGTATGGTAAGGGATTGCACCTCCACCCGTCCCCGTTGCCAGGTCAGACGGGCGTCTATATCGCCCAGCGGAAGGTTAATTGCACCCAGCGGCGAACGGGCCAGGTGGATCACCAGCCCATCCGCCCCGATGGTCATATCGCCGTTGCCCCGAAGTAGTTCGTTCCGCCGCCACCCGGCCTGCCCGCTGGCATCCACCTTCCCTTCCAGGGTCGCCCCGTCCATCCATACGCCGAGCGGCGTGGTTTTGGGCGGAGCGGGAAGTTCGGCCAGGTTGAGTTGGTTTACCTGGCCACTCCAGGTGTAGGCCGCACTTTTCTTCAGGTCCGTGGCTTCCAGGAGACCGGACAGGTCGCCGCCAAACAGGTTGGCCCGATGGTCCAGCAACAGGGTGCCTTGTCGAAGTTTACCTGCGGCCACACCCAGTCTGACATCCTGAACGAGCATGGGCTCGCCCCCCGGAGGGGTGCCGATCAATGCATCCATTTTCAGTCCGGTCAGCGGCATCCAGTCGGCGCCCACCACCTCAAAGTGCCAGCCGGTGCGCTCTCCGGCAGTTGCCACCAGCCGCTCGGCCACCTTGTCCATCGGGAAGGTGAGCACCAGCCCCACGCAAAAAATCAGCACGGTATAGGCGGTATACGCCAGATATGTGCCCCAGGGAAGTTTGATACGCGCCATCTTTTTCAAATGCCTCCCGCAGGCATACGCACCACCGTGGAGAGCGCCATCACCGGCTGTGCCTCCACCCCGTCCTCATCCCCCGCATCTCCCGGGAACAGCAGGGAAACCTCTACCGCAGCGGGAAGCCCGTCGCCATCCGTCCACTGGTCGATCCATTCCGCCCCTTTTTTTGGCAGGTAGCGCAGCCGGAATCCGGACAGCCCTTCGGCCAGGGGAAAGCTCTGTTTGTTGCCGGGGCCGATGCCCAGCGGGTTCAGCACCTCCGAATGCCACAGGGTATCGCCCTGCATCTGATAGTGGAGCTCGTTCTGGTACGAGGCTTTCGTGTCCGGCGACACAATGCGCGACAGGCTGGTAAAGCCGAGCGTATCGGCATCCATGCCGTTCGCGCCCACGCCGTCCACCCCGCCAAAGCGGGTGTTTCCGTCTTCTTTGAAATAGAACGCACTCATCAACTCATCCGAAATTTTGGACAGGGCCAGACGCCCCGTCCGGTACTGCCCGGACACCTCGTTTACATGATCCGCCACTTGGCTGGTCAATTCCAGAGAGCGGTAGACCATGCCCACCACAATGGAGAGGATGGCCACCGCCAGCAGCACCTCGATCAGGGTAAAGCCGCCCTGCCGGTTCATTTGGCTTCGGTTTCCACAAAGAGGGTTAACTCCACGTGATCCGTCTCGCTCCAGAATACGGCGACGCTCACTTCCCGCACACGCTCGAACATAAAGGTATTGACGTTTTGCTGCCAGGAGTATTCCGGATAATCTTCGCCGAAGTCGCCTTCGGTATACCCCAGCATCAACTCTTCCTGTTGCTCGGCCTGAAACGCCAGATTGCGGGCCATCAGGGTGGCCTGGGTCAACTCCCGCGCGTACGACTGGATTTGAATGTCGTTGTTGCGCAGACCCAGCAGCACCACCAGCGTGGTGGCCAGCACCCCCATGGCGATCATCACCTCCAGCAGGGTAAAGCCGGGGGATTTCACGCGTATGGGGCTGGTGTTCCATGCCTGAATCATCCGGAAAGCACATCCACATACCCCTCCTTGACCTGCACCCGGCCGGTCAG
The DNA here is from genome assembly GCA_965371175.1 of uncultured bacterium. Lineage (GTDB taxonomy): Bacteria > Nitrospirota > JACRHL01 > JACRHL01 > JACRHL01 > CBDUXI01. The sequence goes on along the minus strand of CBDUXI010000029.1, from coordinate 25,847 downwards.
GGGATTGATCTCCAGGGTCATGGCGACGTCGTCTTCATCCTCCATGTGAATGGTGGTGAAGTCCACCCGCCCCAGCGGGTGAAAATAGGCATACGCACGGCCCTCGCTGCGCTTGCTGGCGCCCTGGGTCACCACATCGGTAAATTCAATGTTGACCGGCAACTTGACTGGCTTGAGGAAGTTGTCCTCCACCGGGCTGTAGACCCCGTTTACCGCCACTTCGGCATGGTACCTTTCGGCATCCAGATCGAACACCAGCCGGTGCATTTTGCGGGTAAACGTGGCCTCGCTGTAGAGCGCCTGAATATGGCCGATCAGGGTGCGGGTTTCCACCTTCAGGTTGCCGCCGCCCAGATTGGTGATTTTCGGGAACACCAGCGCCGTGATCACCCCGATGATCATCATCACCAGCATCACCTCCAGCAGGGTAAAGCCGCGCGCGCAAGTCTGCGCCCTGGCGGGAGAGGAGTCATATGTGAAACAGGCCGGATACATGCGCCTTAATTGCTGATGTCGTACGCGTGAATATCCGCGTCGTACCCGTCGCCACCCTCTTCCCCGTCGGCCCCGTAGGAGACCAGGTCGTACGCCCGATCGCCCGCCGGGCTGATATACGTAAACTCATTGTCCCAGTTGTCCATCGGCACCCTGGAGATATATCCCCCGGCCTTCCAGTGCTTGGGCATGACGCCGATATTGGGTTGGGTCACCAGGGCATCCAGCCCCTGCTCGGTGCCGGGATAGACGCCGTTGTCCAGCTTGTACAGGGCCAGCGACTGTTCGATGTTCTTGATCTGCACGGTGGTGGCGGTCACCTTGGCATCGTCGGTGCGGCCGATCAGTTTGGGGCCGATGAGCCCGGCAAGCAGCGCGATGATGGCCAGCACCACCATGATTTCGATCAGGGTAAAGCCGCCCTGCCCGGCCACGGGCATCGCCCTTTTGCGCTGCATTTCCCAAGGGGTCAGATTCCAGACCGTTTGCATGTTCCGCTCCTGCATAAAGTTCGTTCCTGCCTGCCCGGTGCGGGGGTTACCCGACCACCCCGGACATTTCCACGATGGGCAGCAAAATCGCCATGACGATCGCCAGCACCACACCCCCCATCAATACAATCATGACCGGCGTAAGTAGCGAGGTGAGGCTGGCCACCGTGGTTTCCACTTCCCGGTCGTACGCCTCGGCCACTTTGACCAGCATGTCTTCCAGTTCACCCGTGGCCTCGCCCACGCTGATCATGTGGGTGACCATGGGCGGAAACACGCCGCTTTCCGCCAGCGGCACGGCAATGTTCTCTCCCTCCCGGATGTTTTCACCCGCCGACCCGATAGCATCGGCCAGCACCCGGTTGATGACCACCCGCCGGGTGATCTCCATGGCTTCCAGCAGCGGAATACCGCCCGCAAGCAGGGTGCTTAAGGTGCGGGTAAAGCGGCTGATGGCCACCATGCGTACCAGCCGTCCCACCACGGGAATGGACAGGGTGAACTGATCGTACCGCAACCGTCCGGTCTCGGTCGCCACCCAGCGGCGGCCCCACTGCCAAAGCAGAAAGGCGAGCAAAAAAAGCAGCCACCAGTAATCGCGCACCCCATCGGAAATGGTAAGCAAAATCACCGTTGGCGTGGGCAACGCCTGCCCCATGCCCTCGAACACCCGGGTGACCTTGGGCACCACGTAGGCCAGTAACAACCCTAAAATAAGAAGGCTGAACCCCACGGTAAACGCCGGGTAGACCATGGCCCCCACCACGGTACCCTGCAAGGCCATTTGCCGCTCGGTAAACTCTGCCAGCCGCATCAGCATGGTGTCCAGGGTGCCGCTGCTTTCCCCGGCGGCCACCATGCCCACATACAGCTCGGAAAACAGCTTCGGGTGATGGGTCAGCGCCTCGGACAGGGGGCTGCCCTCCTTCACCCGCTCCCGCACGTCGGCCACCACGTTCTTGAGACGCGGATTGTCCACCTGCTCCACCAAGGCGTTCAGGCACTCCATCATCGGCAGACCGGCCCCGACCAGGGTGGCCAGCTGGCGGGTAAAAATCGCCAGTTCCGCGCCTTTTACCCGCCGGGCGGAGATCCGTGCACCCTGGGTTGGGTCCTTTTCCTCCCCCTCCGTCAGATCGGTGGGATAGATGCCGTCTTTCTTCAGACGTTGCCGTGCCATGCGCGGGTTGTCGGCATCCACGATGCCCGACACGCCCTTGCCCAGTACGTCCAGTCCCTTGTACTCGAATACCGGCACGGTCTATCAACCCCCGTCCATGACGCCCCGGTCTTCCTGACAGACCCGGAGGACTTCTTCGGTGGTGGTCTGCCCCGCCATCACCTTGGCGGCCCCATCTTCCAGCAGGTTACGCATGCCGTGCTTTTCCGCATACTCGCGGATGGAGGAGGCGTCGGCACTGGTGAGAATGAGGGTGCGCAGCTTTTCGTCCATGATCAGAATTTCGAACAGCCCCAGCCGTCCGTGGTAGCCGTTGCCCGCGCATTCGGTGCAGCCGGCACCGTGATAGAAGGTATATTTTTTGCCCTTGGGCAATCCCAGCCGGGCCACTTCTGCCGGGGCCGGGGTGTATTCGGTTTTGCACGCCTGACAGACGCGCCGCACCAGCCGCTGCGCCATGATGGCCGATACCGACGACGACACCAGAAACGGCTCCACCCCCATATCCACCAGCCGGGTAATGGCGCTGGCAGAGTCGTTGGTGTGCAGGGTCGAAAACACCAGGTGGCCGGTCAGGGCCGCCTGCACGGCAATATCGGCGGTTTCTCCGTCGCGGATCTCCCCCACCAGAATCACATCCGGGTCCTGCCGCAGGATGCTGCGCAGCCCGGAGGCGAAGGTCAGGTCGATTTTGGCATTCACCTGCATCTGACCAATACCGGTGAGCTGGTACTCGATGGGGTCTTCGATGGTGATGATATTTTTGTCGGGGCTGTTGATGCGGCTGATGGCGCCGTACAGGGTGGTGGTTTTACCGGCGCCGGTGGGACCGGTCACCAGCACCACGCCGTGGGGCAGCGCCAGAATTTTTTCCATGGTGGCCAGCTGGTCTTTGTCGAATCCCATGCTGGCCAGATCGAGATTCACCGCGCCTTTTTCCAGCAGCCGGAGCACCAGCCGTTCCCCGTGGGCGGTGGGGATGGCGGACACACGGATATCGATATCGCGCCCGGCGATGCGCAGGCCGATGCGACCGTCCTGGGGCAACCTGCGCTCGGCAATGTTCATATGCGCCATCAGCTTGATGCGGCTGGTAATGGCCGCCTGCAGGCGCGAAGGCGGCGTAAGCACGTTGTACAACACGCCGTCGATGCGGTAGCGCACGGTAAATTCCCGCTCGTACGGCTCAAAGTGAATATCGGACGCCCGCTCCTTGACCGCCTGAAACAGCACCGAATTCACCAGCCGGATGATGGGGGCTTCGTCCGTGGCGTCCAGCAGATCGACCGGCTCGTTCAAAAAGCCGCCCGGCAGGGAAGAGTCGGCGTCCATGTCCTCGATCACGTCGGCGGCGGTACCGCTGGCCCGGTCGTAGGCGGTGTTCAGCCCGTGCAAAATCACGTTGGCGGGGGCGACAGCCAGAGACACCGGCCCCAGCACACCCACCAGATCGTCCAGCGGCGGGCCTAAAAGCGGGTCGGCCACGGCCACCAGGGTGGAGGTTTCCCCTTCTTCCAGCGGCAGAATGTGGTGCACCTTGCCAAACGAAATGGGCAGCCGGGAAATCCACGCGCCGCCCAACTCTTCCGGCAGTTCGTCCACGTACGGCAGATCCCACTGGATGGCCAGCGCCCGGGCCAACTGGTCTTCGGAGATGGTACCGGCACGCAGCAGAACGTCGCCGATGCGGCCGCCCTTTTCTGTCTGGATATCCAGCGCGCGGGTGAGCGAGCCCGCGTCGAGCCACCCCTCGGCGATCAATATTTCCCCCAGTTTGCGGGGCGCAAAGCTCATGCTACAGGGCCGGTTCGTTGATGGCCTGTTCGAGGAACTGAATGCGGGCGCGCTTTGCTTTCTTGCTGATGTGCTGCTTGCCGATAATGCCCAGAAGCTCCCTCGACTTGGTCTGCTGCAACGCCTGCAACTCTGCCGGGTCCTGGATCACGTGGGGGGTCAGAAAGATCAGCAGGTTGGTCTTTTTGGTCTCCTTGCTGCGGCTTTTGAACAGCCAGCCAAGCAGCGGAATATCCCCTAAAAGCGGCACCTTGCGGATGCTTTCCTCCACCGTATCGGACACCAGCCCGCCGATCACCACAGTCTGGTTGTTCTGGACGATCACCGTGGAGGTCACGCTTTTTTTACTGGTGATGACCCCCTGATTTTCCACAAAATCGGCCGCCACGTCCCGGCGAATGCCGGAGATTTCCTGAAACACGTCGAGCTTGACCAGATCGGACTCCAGAATCTGCGGGGTAATCCGCAGGGTAATACCGATGTCCTTGCGCTCCACCTGGGTCTGGAAGTTGCCGCCCGTGGTGGTACTCTGGCTGGTCAGGATGGGCACGTTATCGCCCACTACGATCTCGGCCTTCTGGTTGTCCGAGGTGAGAATCTGCGGGGTGGACAACACGTTAATATTGGCATCGGTAGCCACCGCCTGGATCAGTGCGCCCACGCTAAAGAAGGAGGTGCCGTTCAGGGAAAACTCCTGCACCGCGCCTAAAGTCAGGCCGGAGAAGCTGTTGATCGCCTCTCCCAGAGAGCCGTCACCCACGAGGGAGGCGCCCGAAAACAGGGCGGGTGCGCCCAGTGTGGAAACACCGCCAAAGCCGGTCATCTTGCCCACTTCGGGAACCTCCAGACCGAACCCTTCTACGCCGAAGTTGGAATCGGCATCCTGGGTCACTTCCAGAATCACCGCCTCCACGTACACCTGACGGCGCTTGATATCGAGTTTTTCCAGCACTTCCTTGAGCATTTCGAAATCGCGGGGAGAGGCGGTGACAATCAGTGAGTTGGTGGGGGCATCGGCCAGAATCTGCACCACGCCCTCAAACTCCTGGCCGCTACGCCCCTTCACCCCTCGCGCACGGGGATTGCGGGTCGCCGCCTTGCCCTGGGAAGAGCGGGAAACCACGCCGGTGAGCACCTTGGAAATTTCCTCGGCGTTGGCGTTCTGCAAGTAGTACACGTGAATATCGCGCACCGGCGGCATGTCGTTTAACGGCAGCACCTGCACCACGTTGTCGGACGGCACCAGGCCGAATCCCTTTAACTCCAGCACCTGCTCGAACACCGAATAGACATCGGACACCGGTATTTTGGTGGGCGCATAGATGGTGACCTTGCCCTTCACCCGGTCGTCGATGGCAAAATTGATCCGGGTCAGTTCACTGACAAACTTGATAAAGGTGGGCAGGTCCACCTTGTTGAAGTCCATGGTGACCATCTGTTCGGGCACGGCTGCCACCTCCGGCGCTGCCACTTCCGCCTCCTGGGCAGCCGCAGTCTGCGCGGTGGCAAACATCATCAACCCGCACAACACCGCACACAGTCCGGCGCGGGACATACAGTTATTCATATCAAGTCGTCCCATTATCTGATTTCGTACTCCAGCGTCTTTTTCTTTCCCCGACGCACCAGGTCCAGGGTGAACTGCGTCTGGGTACGAAGGTCCTGAAAAATAGCCATGAATTTGGTCGGGTCCTCAATCGGTACATCGTTGATCTGATGCAGCACATCCCCGTTCTTCAAACCGATCTTGGAAAACAGGCTGCCCGGTACAATATTAAAGATACGGAACCCATCCGTCTCCCCCGCGCGAAAATTAGGCAGCAGGCGGGCCTGGGTCAGCAGTTTGGGGATATCGTTCAGGGCCTCGTCCACTTCCCCGCGAGCCAGGGTAAAATTGGTCTTGTCATCGTCGCCACCCCTGCCCCTGAATGGTTTGATGCCCGCCTGACGGGTGGGCTTATCTTCTACCGCGTCCGGGTCAAACAGGTGCAATATCTGCTCGGCGGCGCCCCGGGTGAGGCGCACTTCGTCCCGTTTAATTTCCGCCACCACGCCCTCGCCCAGCACCTTGTCCCCCACCCGGTACAACTTCTCGTCACGCTTGGCCTTATCCATAATAAAGGCGAACGACTGGGACGGGGACGCTCCCACCACCGTGCCGGTCAGGCGCACGTTCAGGTTCAGCGGTTGAATGGTTGGTGTCGTCGGCCCGGACGTGGTAGGCGCTGGCGTATGCACGACCCCTTTTTTCGGGGCGGAATTAAACACGTTGCGCTGGGTCACCCGGGCATAGGAAGTCCGGGGCTTTTTCGGGCCGGGGCCGGCCTTGGCCACCTCCAGCGCGGGCGGGGCCACCTGGGGCATGGACCACTGGCCGATCATCCAGTGGTTGACGCCATCGGCCGCAAACAGCGCCGCTGCACCCAGCAGCAGCAGTCGCGCGGCCATCGACAGGCCTTTCGGTCCGATCCGAACGGCTACGTTCACCGCCCCTCCCGAACACGCTTGAAATTCACAGAAATCCCCTTAAAATTCACGCCTTTGCGTATCGCAGGAATTATATTCAATCAGCCACTCCTGTCAAGCTTGCCGCGCCGGTTTTCCAGCACGGTTCCGGTGACCGCCAGCGCGGCAATACACGCCGTTTCCGTACGCAGTATATGCGGCCCCAGACATGCACTGACAAATCCACAATCCATTAACGCCCTGGCCTCGCCATCGGAAATCCCGCCTTCCGGCCCGATAAACAATGTAATTTCCGTCGGTTCGGAAGCCGGAATGTCGGCCAGCACAGCGGCCAGCGACCGGTTCTCTTCCCGTTCCCACAGCATGATATTCATATTCGCATCGTGGCGGCCCCCGCCGTCCGGCCCCGCTCCGGCCCGGTTACTCTGCATAATATATGCCGAAAATAAAAGCGGCTCGGCCACTTCGGGCACGTAAGCTCTTCGACTTTGCTGCGCCGCCTCCAGGGCAATGGCGTGCAATCGGTCGGTACGGTTCCGCCCTTTTTCGGGCCGGGAAATGCTGCGCTCCGTCACCACCGGCACAACCCGGAAAACACCCAGTTCCACCGCCTTTTGCACCACCTCTTCCAGTTTGCGGCCCTTGGGCATCCCCACCGCCAGAGTGATCCGAACCGGCTCTGGCGGGGCCTCCCGCATGGCGGTAACCCGCCCGGACAGTTCCCGGTCCGTGACCGCCTCCACCTGAACGGACAGGATTCGCCCCGCATCCACCAGTTCCAGCTGCGCTCCCGAACGCACCCGCAGGCTGCCTTTCAGGTGCTTGAAAAGCGGCCCGGAAATGACCACCCGATCGTCCGTGCGCATGCCTTTATCAATAAAAAAATGTGGCATTGAATCCCATGCGGCGCGGGTTTTGCACGATACCCATCAGAATGTTTGTAACTATGCGCTCAAAACTGTTTTTGGCATTAAACTGGTTCGTCAAATGCGCCGAAAATGGCAATAATTTACAGAAATCCGACACCATGACCCGATCGTTCCCAAGGACGTTCGCGTGGATATCGGCCCTGTTACTTGCCGCCTGTGTCAGCACCTCGCCCTCCTATCAGGTGACGGGCGTGGATATTTCCTCCGTCACCAACCTGATTGTCGACTCCCTGAGCGCCACGGGTCCCGTACTTGCGGCGGGGGCGGACGGAAGCGTACACGCCCTGTGGATTGAGGGCAATATGGTTTACCGCAAGGTTTCCACCGACGGCGGCGCCACCTTCGGCGCTCCGGAGTTGGTGGACGACTACAACCTGCTGGGAAACATCACCTCCGGCGTCAACCACCCGCGCCCGCTTTCCGCCGTGATCGATGCCGCCGGGGAAACCCACCTGATCGTCCAGGTGTCCGACCCGCAGATCATTATCGGCTCGCGCCTGCCCGCGGACATCTTCTACACCCACGTGGAGGCGTTTGCCGTGCCGGTGGAAAAAGCGCTGGTGGCGGGCGGCGTAGACCTGACCGGGCAGCCAACCAACAACACCGACGTGTACGACCCGCGCACCCAGCAGTGGGAACCCACCCCCCACTCCAACTTTACCGCCGGACTGGTGTGCAGCGACAACCTGATTGATTCCGACACCGACGGTGTGGACGACGCCAACGACAACTGCCCGGCTACCCCCAACCCGGGCCAGACCGACACCGACGGCGATAACGTGGGCGATGCCTGTGACAACTGCCCCACCAACGCCAACCTGGGGCAGATCAATTCAGACGGGGATACCCTGGGCAACGCCTGCGACAACTGCCCGATGGTGACCAACGAAGATCAGGCCGATGCCGGTGCCGATGGCATTGGCGATGCCTGCGAGGTCGGGTTCACCGACGATTTTGATGGCGACACCATCACCGACTATGTGGACAACTGCCCCGGCGTCATCAATGAAAACCAGGCCGACCTGAACAGCAACGGCATTGGCGATGTGTGTGAAACGCCAGGCGAACCCGACGAAATGGGCCGCTGGGACCACGGCATGGCCACCCTGGGCGAGCGGGTCTACAAGGTGGGCGGGAGCAACCCGTTTGGCATTCAGGCACAAGTGCAGTATTTCGACAATACGATCGGCTTCTGGTTTGAGGAATCGCCCCTGCCTGTCGCCCGTACCGGCGTGGCCGTGGCGGCAAGCAACGGCCACGTGTTTGCCATTGGCGGCGCGACCGCCGCCACCGAGCTGTCTTCGATTATGCGTCTGGACCCCACCGCCGGAATCGACTACACCCTGGACGCCGTAAACAGCATCGAGAGTTGCATCCGTCCGGGTGTCTCCCCCTGGTTATTGATGGCGGCAACGCCCCTGGGCACCGCCCGCTCCCACGCCGCTGCCGTGGTGGTCACCCACCCTTTTGGAGATGATGAAATCTATGTGATCGGCGGCGAAGCGGGCGGCACACCGCTTGCCGACGTGGATGTCTTTGGCGTGAACGTAGCCGGCAACCTGGACGGCACACTGCCACCCGTTCCCTCCCTGCCCGCGCCCCGCTCCGGGCACGCCGCCGTGGCAGTGGGCGAAATCATTTATGTGATCGGCGGCACCGATGGGGTCGACGATATGCTCGATACCGTGCTGGCTCTGGATTTGAACAACCTTGCCGCAGGCTGGGTGAATGTAGCCCCCATGCCCAGGCCACGCGTGGACCATGTGGCCGTGAGGCTGAACGGGCAGGTGGTTGTTCTGGGCGGCAACACCCCGCCCACGGGGGACGAGCCAGCCGAACCGCCGCTGCCCATTGCAGATGTATACAATCCGGTGGACGACACCTGGACCACCGATCCCGAATCGCCGTTCAACCATGCGGGGGCAGCCAGCGCCGCCGCGGTCATCACCAGTTCGTCCCTGCCGCGCAACCTGTCCAGACAGGAGGAATCCGCCAGTCAGGCCAACATGGTCGCCGACCCGGTGGACGGCGATATCTATGTGGTATGGCGCAACGAAAAACAACTGGAAGCCAACCAGTTCCAGAATAACGTGGTTTCGGACGTCTACCTGAGCCGCTCATCTGACGGCATCACGTTTACCGGGACGCCCACGCGCCTTTCGGCACTGGGACTGCTGGCGCCGTACGAAAACAACCATTCCAACTTTCCCAACCTGGCGGTGGGGCCGGACCGGACCGTGCACCTGAGCTGGATTGAAACCGGCGAGCCGGGCACCCCGTCCCAGGGAGTGCAGGAACTGATTTATACCGAATGCAGCCCGGTGGTACCGGGAGGTGGCAGCCTGTCCAACGAGATTGATTGCGGCATCGAATATCTGGAATTTCCCGCCACCGGACTGCGGGACCCCGGGGCGGCCCCCGTCGCGCTGATGGCCAGCCCGTCGCTGGGAATCGACGCGGCCGGGCAAGTATATCTGACGTGGGTGGATGCGGCGGGCCTGATCCCCATTGCCACCTATTCGGCCAACCTGACTCCCATGTCCGGCATCTATTTTGTCCGGCAGAGAGAGGTCAGCGGCTTTACCACGCCCACGCTCATTTCCATCCGCCCGCAAGACCGGGACGACATCCCGCTTGAGCAGTTTGGCGTGGAGGACCCCCAGACCATCCTGGTGGACATCGCCACCAGCACCAACCGGCCCAAAGTGGTGGCCCACGGGGATGGCGAGGTGAATGTGATCTGGTCCAACGGCAGCGAAATCCGTTTTCGCCGCAGCACGGACGGTGGCGACACCTTCCTGCTGGAAACCGACCTGGCAGGCGCCCTGGCCGTGGGCACCGAGCGGCGGGACCCGGACATGGTGTACGACCCGGCCACAGGCCAACTCGTGTCCCAGTGGCAAACCCTGAGCGGCAAGCTGGTCAACTATCAGATAGAATTGGTGGCGGAGGTATTCACCCGCCAGCTTACGCCGCTGCGCTAATCGCGGCATCCCGCACGATTTTCCCCCGCTGTATTGTCATTCCCGCGAAAGCGGGAATCCAGAGATGACCACGCCGGGTTCCATTTCAGTACCCGATGATATGGGTACAGAGGTGGGCTTCCATATGATTTTCATGCCAAGAGCCTGTTGATGGCCTGGAACTGGATTCCCGCTTTCGCGGGAATGACGAGGAGTGGTAACGCAGCTACCCCAACACGTTGAACGCCGAGCGACCGGCATATACGGCCCGGTCGCCCAGTTGTTCTTCAATTCTCAATAACTGGTTGTACTTGGCAATCCGGTCGGTACGGCAGGCCGAACCGGTCTTGATCTGCCCGGCCCCGGTGGCCACCGCAAGGTCGGCCAGGGTGGTGTCTTCGGTTTCTCCCGAACGGTGCGAGATGACGGCGGTATACCCGGCCTTCTGGGCCATACGGATGGCGTTCAGGGTTTCGGTCAGGGTGCCGATCTGGTTGAACTTGATCAGGATGCTGTTGCCCACCTTCCGGTCGATGCCGCGGGACAGACGGTCGGTGTTGGTGACGAACAGGTCGTCCCCCACCAGTTGCACCTTATCGCCCAGCCTTCTGGTGAGCGCCTCCCAGCCGTCCCAGTCGTCCTCTCCCATGCCGTCCTCGATGGAGATAATGGGGTAGCGGCTGCACCAGTCGGCCCAGAAATCCACCATGCCGGCGGGATCGAGCACGGTGCCGTCCGAGCGGGAAAAGACGTAATGGCCGTCGGTGCAGAACTCGCTGGCGGCCGGGTCCAGCGCGATGGCAACCTGCTCCCCGGCTGCGTAGCCCGCACGGTCGATGGCCTCCATAATCAGCTTGAGGGCGTCTTCATTCGACCCCAGGTTGGGGGCAAAACCGCCCTCGTCACCCACGGCGGTGGACATGCCTTGCTCCTTGAGCACCTTCTTTAAGGTGTGGAATATCTCCACCCCGGCCCTGAGCGCCTCGCTGAATGTGGGCAAGCCCAGCGGCACCACCATGAACTCCTGCAAATCCACGCTGGAGTCTGCATGGGCGCCGCCGTTGATGATGTTCATCATGGGCACCGGCAGAATATGGGCCTCTTCGCCGCCCAGATAGGCATAAAGCGGCACCTGCTTTGAGCGGGACACCGCCCGGGCCGCCGCCAGCGACACCCCTAAAATGGCGTTTGCGCCAAGCCGGCCCTTGTTGGGTGTGCCGTCCAGCTCAATCATGCGGGCGTCCAGCGCCTCCTGATCGGTGGCGTCCATGTTTTTGACGGCCTTGGCAATTTCGGTGTTCACGGCGTTGACCGCTTTCGTGACCCCCTTGCCCAGGTATCTTTTTCCGCCATCCCGAAGCTCCACGGCCTCGTATATGCCGGTGGACGCGCCCGAAGGCACGATGGCGGTTCCCATAGAACCACAGGACAACAGCACGTCCACCTCTACCGTGGGATTTCCGCGCGAGTCCAGCACTTCGCGCCCGTGTACCTTGGCAATTTCCCTCATTGGCTCACACAACTCCTGAAAATACGGATAAGTGGTCGATTATACACCCGTGTTTTGCACGGGCATGGGCTCATTAATTCCGCTTGAGCATATTGGCCTGCCGGTACGCCTCCGCCGCCTCTTCCGGGAGGCGCAAGCGGTCGTAGATTTCTCCCAGATGGGTAAAGGACTCGGCATCCCGCTCGTTTAACTGCGTTGCCCGCAGGTAGGCGGCCAGCGCCTTCTTGTTCCGATTGTCCTCTTGATAGGCCCGGCCCAGGTTGTAATAGGCCGCCGCCAGATCCGGAGCTATTTCGATTGCCTGACGGGCGGCATCGGTGGCCGACCCCAACTCTCCCAGGCTGAAATGCGCCGCCGACAGGGCGGTGAGGATTTCGGCCCGTTCAAACGGATGGCCCGGTCCCAGCTCTGCCAGCAGGGCGTTGCCCTCTTCCTTTGCCCGGTCAAAGCGGGACAGTCGCACCAGCGCCTGCAAACGGTTGTAGCGGGCGTCCCGGTAATCCGGCTGGATGGCAAGGGCACGCTCACACGCTTCCAACGCCTTTTCCGGGCGCTTTTTTGCCAGATGCAGCACGCACAGGTTGTTGAGTGGAACCGGGTCGTCCCGCTCCTGTTCCGCTGCCCGGGTAAAGTGCACCTCGGCCTGCACATACCCACCCACCTGAAAATAGTTGACCCCCTGATTGTTGTGCACTTCCGGGTACTCATCGTGCAGGGTCAGCACCTGCCGATAGGCCGAAATCGACGCCTCGGGATGGCGCAGGTCCGCTTCCACCACCCCCAGATTGAAGTAAAACAGCGGATTTTCCGCATCCAGGGAAACGGCCTGAGCGTACGACTCTGCCGCAGCTTCCAACCGGTCCAGACGATGCAGGGCGGTGCCCCGGCTATTGTGAACCGAGGCCATCGCCGGATCGTTCTCGATCGCCCGGTCATACCACTTGAGCGCCTCTTCCGGATTATTCAGGTTCAGGTAGGCGTTGCCGACGTTCAGAAAAATCCGGCCGTTGTCCGGTTCGATTTTCGCCGCCCTCTCGAATATTTTTACCGCCGCCGCCAGCCGCCCGGAGCGGATATATACCACCCCAAGGTTCACCTGGGCGATGGCCGATCGGGGCTGCGCCTTGATGATCTCCTTGAGCAGGCTTTCGGCTTCCACCAGACGGTTCGACCGGATCAACGCGACGGCCAGATTGTTCCGCACATCCGCATTGTCCGGCGCAATCTGCGCCGCCCGTTCATAGATGGCAAGCGCCTCCAGCAGCCGCCCCTGGCTGGTCAGCACCTCCCCCATTTTGGTGAGCAGCGTGATGGAGTCGGGAGACAGGTCAAGCGCCTTGCGGTAGGCGACCGCCGCCTCATCCATCATGCCGTGCTTCAGGTAGTAGTCGCCGAAATCCAGATACAGGGTCACGGATGAAGCGGACCCGGAGGTACTGGCCTCATCCAGCGGCAAGTATTCATCCGGCTGCGTGGCTTCTTCTGCCGGCTCGATCGCTTCCGGCTCGATCGCTTCCGGCTCGATCGCTTCCGGCTCGATCGCTTCCGGTGCGGTTGTTTCCGGTGCGGTTGTTTCCGGCAGAGGCATTTCGTCTTCGGCGATGGCGGTACCGGAGAGTCCCACACACAAAGACAGCAGCCCCGCCATCACAAAGCGCGTCATCAAACTCGTCATGGACGGGCCTCCGCCTGTCCATCTTCCGTCACATCCACACGGGTCTCCACATAGGTGCGCGCCCCGGCATCCCAGGCAAATGACTTGAACTCCCGGGCTTCACTCCGGGTCACGTCCACCACCAGATAGACCAGTTCCGGGTAGACGGGAATCCGCGCCGTGACCTGATCTGCCGCCGGGTCCCCCGCAAGCTGGCCGTTTTTGAGTTGCGCCCGCACCAGTTCTTCCGTAACGCCCTCCCCCCTGGCAAACACGGCGGTGGACAGGGTCATTTCGGGTGCCGCCTGACGCTGGTCCTCGGCGGAAAAATAGGCCCCCACATCGGCGTGGGAATGGACGATGGCCACCATCTCCAGCGCCTCATCCCGCACTTCACGGGTAATGCGAAATAGATCGGCGGGATCAATCAGGTAGGCCGTGCGGGCGTCTCTGGGGTGGGCCACCGGGTCTTCCTGATGCAACCGGTTCTGGATGTTGGTGCACAGGTAGGCACGGGTGGCCGTAGCGCCCCCTTCCGGTCCCGCAAGCACGGCGCACGCCTCGTCCGGCCAGGCGGCGGCGCAGTGAGCGTACAGTTCACTCACAATATGCCGGGGCACGGACAGTGCAACCATTTACCGAACCAGTTCCGGCGGCAGGGAAAAGGCCACCTCTTCCGTCGGGCCGTCCAGCACCGACACCTTTGTGCCGTTGCCTTTTGCGAGCCGTTCGACCACCTCGGTCACCAGCACTTCCGGGGCGCTTGCACCGGCGGTAATGCCAATGCGCTTGCTGCCCGACAGCCACTCGGCACGAATGTCGTCGGCCCGCTCAATCAGGTGGGCGGGACAGCCCAGGCTTTCGGCCACCTCGCGCAGACGGTTCGAGTTGGACGAGTTGGGGGCGCCGATCACCAGCACCATATCCACCCGGCCCGCCAGCTTTTTAACCGCTTCCTGCCGGTTGGTGGTGGCGTAGCAGATGTCTTCACTGGCCGGGTGCACGATGTGGGGGAAGCGCCGGGTCAACGCCTCAACCACATGGGCGGTATCGTCCACGCTCAGGGTGGTCTGGGTGACGAAAGCCAGTTTTTCCGGGTTTTTTACGCTCAGGCCGGTCACGTCTTCCGGGGTGGAAACCAGCAGCACGCCGCCCTCCACCTGCCCCATGGTGCCCAGCACCTCCGGGTGTCCGGCATGGCCGATGAGGATGACCTCGCGCCCGCCTTTGTGGTGGCGATGCACCTCCAGATGCACCTTGGTCACCAGCGGACAGGTGGCGTCGATGATACGCAGACCCCGGTTTTTGGCATCCTGCACCACGCTGCGGGCCACCCCGTGGGCCGAAAAGATGACCGTGGCATCGTCCGGCACTTCGGCAAGTTCTTCCACAAACACCGCCCCCTGCTCCCGCAGGCTGTTCACCACGTACCGGTTGTGGACAATCTCGTGGCGCACGTATACCGGGGCGGGGAACAGATTGAGGGCGCGCTCGACGATCTCGATGGCCCGCTCCACCCCCGCGCAAAACCCGCGCGGGTTGGCCAGCAGTAGATTTTCCGGCTGCAGTTGACCCATAGATGCTCCGCTCACGAAGTCCTCCTGTCGGCGGCGGATATGACGGCATCTCCACCGCCTCCCCCGATTGTCATTCCCGCGTACGCCTAGAATCCAAAGCGGATATGCCGCCTCTGGTAGAAAAAACATCATTTTACCATGCTCTCCGGCAAACCCGGCTACAGCTTCATCAAATCGGCGGCACTCAATCCGCCCGCCCCCGCCGCACCGTACCCTTCCAGCAGCCGCGCCACATACTTGCCGATCAGGTCGGCCTCCAGGTTCACCTTGCCACCCGGGCCGATGTCCAGCAGCGTGGTGGCGGTGGCAGTATGGGGAATAATCATGACCGAAAAGCCGCCCGCATCCACTTTGTTGATGGTCAGGCTGATGCCTTCCACGGCAATGGACCCTTTGGTAACCGACAGGCCCACCACCTCTTTGGGGGCATCGAACCAGATTTCCGTGGACTCCCCGGCGGCACGGATGCTGCGTACCGTACCCACTCCGTCGATGTGACCGCTCACCAGATGGCCGCCCAGCCGCCCGCCCAACGCCATGGAACGCTCCAGATTCACCCGCGACCCCGCGCTCAGTGCGCCCAGGGTGGTCACCCGCAGGCTCTCCGGGGAGATGTCGGCGGTGAAGCCGTCTTTGCTGACGGTGGTGGCGGTCAGGCACGCGCCGTTGACCATGATGGAATCCCCCACCCGGCTATCTTCCTGCACCGTGCCGCAGGAGATGGCAACGGTCATCCCCTGCTGGCCAGGGGTGATCCGGGTGACCTGCCCCACCTCTTCCACAATTCCGGTAAACATGGTTTCGCCTTCAGTCCGAAACGTCTCCAAACAGGGACAAAGCGTCCCGCCCCAGCGCCCCCTCCCGCACGATCCGCCACGGGGTGACGGTGATATCTAAAAGGGTCGAGCGTCGCCCTTCGGGCAATACGCCTGCATCCACAATTAAATCCAGACCGGGCAGCGCCCCGGCCACCTGTTCCGGATCGCCACTTGCCTCCTCTCCGGAACGGTTGGCGCTGGTGGCAGGCAGCGGAAATCCCACCTGATCGATCAGCCCCACAGCCACCGGTGCGCGCATCAGCCGCACCCCCAACTTATCTCCCCCGGCAAGCAGGGCACGGGGCACATCCATGGCGGCTGTAAATAGCAACGTCAGCCCTTCGGGCCATGCGGCCACCAGTGGCCGGGCGGCCTTTGGCACGGACCCCGCCAGATCGATCAGCCAGGACGGGTCGGAAATGCCCACCAACAGCGGCTTTTCCTGGGGACGCCCTTTCAACTCGTACAGTCTGGCCACCGCCGCCGGATTTTCCGGATCGCACGCCAGAGCGTAAAAATGCTCGGTGGGATATGCCACCACACCGCCCCCTTTAATCACCCGGGCCGCCTCGGCAAGCGCCTCCCTGTCCGGAAACGCCGGGTCCACCTTCAAGCGTTGCGGCATCAAACGAGGTTTTTTAAATGCCCTTCTTGATTTTGTTTTCAAGAGCGGTCGCCTTCTGTTCCACCGTTCGGGCCATCTCTTCCCGGTACACGTCCAGACGGGCCGCCACCTCGGTGCTGGAACGGCCGATAATCTGCGCCGCGAACACCCCGGCGTTTTTGGCTCCGGCCTTGCCCACGGCCATGCACGCTACCGGCACGCCGCCGGGCATCTGCACGATGGACAGCAGGGAATCCAGACCGTTCAGACTGGTGGCGTTGATGGGCACGCCGATGATCGGCAGGTTGCACTCCGCGGCAATCACCCCGGCCAGATGGGCCGCAGCCCCCGCGCCCACGATGATAGTGTAAAACTTTTTGTGGTGGGCGTTCTCCACAAACTTGCGCACCCGTTCCGGGGTACGGTGAGCGCTGGCCACGGTGGCCTCCCAGCCGATGCCCAGTTCGTCCAGCATCCTGGCCGCCTCTTCCATCACCGGCCAGTCGGAATCGGACCCCATTACAATGCCCACCATGGGTGAGTTATCCGCCATTTGCTTGCTCCTTTGTGCCCGTCAGGTGGCGCTGTGACGCGCGGCCTTGGCGCCGATATCGTTTCTTACCTGCATGCCGTCAAAATGAATCCGCCCCACCGCATTATAGGCCAGATCAAGCGCTTCCTGAAGACCGCGTCCCCGTGCGGTCACCCCCAGCACCCGACCGCCGTTGGTGACCAGATCATCACCGTTGGTGGCGGTGCCCGCGTGAAAGACGGTCACATCGTCGTAGCCGTCCGCATCGGCCAGGCCCTTGATGACGCACCCCTTGGTGGAGGTGGCCGGATACCCGGCGGAGGCCATGACCACGCACACGGTGGCATCGTCCGACCAGTTGACCTGCACCTGATCCAGCGTGCCGTGCGCCCCCGCGTCAAAAATTTCCAGCAGGTCGGAATCGAGGCGCATGAGCAGCGGCTGGGTTTCCGGATCGCCAAAGCGGCAGTTGAACTCCAGCACCTTGATCTGCCCCTTGTCGATCATCAACCCGGCGTACAAAATGCCCACGAATTTGGTGCCCGCCTCGCGCAGACCGTCGATCACCGGGCGCATGACCTTGTCCATGGCGGTCTGGGTCAACGCTTCGGTCATGACCGGAGCCGGAGAGTAGGCCCCCATACCACCGGTATTCGGCCCCTTGTCGCCATCAAAAATGCGTTTGTGGTCCTGGGCGGAGACCATGGGCACGATGGTTTCCCCGTCGGAGAACACCAGAAACGAGGCCTCTTCCCCGTGTAAAAACTCTTCAATCACCACCCGCGCGCCCGCATCGCCGAACTTGTTGTCGTCCAGCATGTCGGTGACGGCCTGCTCTGCCTGTTCCAGCGATTCGGCAATGATGACGCCTTTGCCCGCCGCAAGGCCGTCGGCCTTGACCACATACGGAGCAGAAAACTGCTGCAAATATTCCTTCGCCTCGGCGGTATCGGTAAAGGCGCGGGCGGCGGCGGTGGGCACGCCGAAGCGGGTCATGACCTCCTTGGAGTAGGCCTTGCTGCCTTCCAGCCGGGCGGCATCTTTACTGGGGCCGAACACGGCCAGGCCCGCAGCCTGAAAACGGTCGGTAAGGCCCGCGGCCAGCGGCCCTTCCGGCCCCACCACGGTTAAATCAATCCCCTCTTTGGTGGCAAAGGCCAGCAGGCCGTTGATGTCGGAGTCGGCAATATCCACGCATTCGGCCACCTGGGCGATGCCGGGGTTGCCCGGTGCGGCGTACAGCTTTTCCAACAGTGGGCTCTGGGCCATCTTCCAGGCCATGGCGTGCTCACGGCCGCCGCCGCCGATCAGCAGAACTTTCATGGGACGTTTCATCGATCGAGGGGACCCCTCTTAAAAACAGGTGAGGTAAACAACAGTCAGTTTGGGAAACCCTATTCTACACGAACCCCCTGCCCCCCCGAACCCCCCGCCCGTTTATAAATAACGTCCAAAACGTCCAGAAACACCAAAACGTCCAGAAACGCAGGGTGTGGTGGAGGGCTTTTGACTACCCTTTTTGGCGAGGGGAGGAGTACACAACGAAGCATTCAGGAAGTGGATTTATGCATTACAAAAAAGACTTTCAACCCACGCCAATCGGCGACATTTTAACCCGCGCCCAAAAGCGGCTTGCCCAGCCGCCTGCAAGGCAAAAAATGGTCTGGCGCGGCAGACCGGGAGAGCCAAGGCCCATGTGGGCCATATTGGGGGGTGAGCCGCCTGTTGGTTGGCAGCCGCCCGCTGATCCAACTCCGATGTTTGGAGCTGCCCCTGTGCCGAGGGGGATGGACGGTCTGGTTGCCCTGTCCAGCACGACACAACAACCGGGCGCAACACCATCTGCTGCGGAAAGCCCCCTGGCCCCCGACATTCCAGCTGGCAGTGGCCCCGGGCAGGCTTCAATCGGATCCGCATATTTTGGACCCGGTAACCAATTTGACTGGCCGACAGAGTACCCGCTCATAACCAGCAAGTTCGGACCCAGAGACCTTGACGGTGACAAAATTAATGAGTCTGACCACAATGGCATTGACGCGCGCGCACGACCGGGAAGTTCGATTTATGCCACTGACGATGGTACGGTTCTCGACGTCTATTCCAATTCCAGAGGGGGCAATCAAATTCGCATTCTCCATCCAGATGGATCTGTCAGTGAATATGCCCACACCGGGGCGGTTGTTGAACCCGGACAGCAGGTGCGGCAAGGTGAAGTAATCGGCCATTCGGACGGTTCGGGAACCAAACGTCCCCATCTTCATTACACCTATAGACCCGCTCTGGGTGAGGAGCCGGTGGACCCGCGCTCCGTTTTGCCGGAGGTTCCGATAAAAGGGCAATGAAAATTCATACATTCATCCCCCTGCTACTGCTTGCCTTGTTGCTGGGGCCGATTGCCCCCGCCTCCGCGGACGAGGAAAGCGACCGGGAGCGGACCCGGCGCTACCTTGCCGCGGAAAAAATCTTTCTGCTGAAAGACGACACGCCGTATTTTGCCGGCATGGGCTCGGAGTTAACCGAGGCGGCCAATGCCTGGCTGAACGCCATTGCGGCACGGGACGTGGAGGGGCTGCTGGCCTTTGTTATGTCGGAGCACCGGGACTCCATGCGCGAGTCATTTACCGATCCGGACGACATCATGTACCGGATATTTTTAGCGGATACCAGCCGTACTTACCGGCTAGCGCACCGCAAGGGCCGGGATATCGTGTTGATACGCACAGGCACGCGCCTGAATTCGGGGCCCGGCTTCGAGGTCTGCGTATTTGACCGTGAGCAGGTCGATCCCCGGACGGATGAAGCGTACCTTGATATCTACCGAAACATGGAAATTGACCGGGTATGTCATTACTTCTTCCCGGTGGACGGCTACTGGAGCTTTGGATACACAAGCCTTGACGAAGGCGGCCCGGAGGCCTATGAGCCGCCGAAGGATGGGGCACAGCCATAGCCAACGGGCACGGGGAAGCCAAGGCTACCCCGACACCGGAGGAAAAACCCAAGTGAAGCCGCTGAACTGCTCAACCCGTAGAACACCAACCCTGTCCGGACAACTCACTAAACTTTAGCAGATTGCTATAAATGACCCCATCCCGCCTTGACAGCCGGGGGAATTGCCCCGTAGTGTCCCAATGCGCTTTCTTCACTTAATTGTTACGCACTGGATCGTTTTTGTGACCCGTCTCCGCCATACCACTTTTGCCCTCGTCGCCTGCCTGCTTGCGGCCTCCGTTTCCGCGCTGGCGCAGGGGCCGCCCCCGGCGCGGGTGGCGGTGGAACCGGTTACCCGTGAGGCCGTGCGCGAAGGCGTGACCCTGATCGGCACGGTCGAGGCGTTTCAGGCCAGTACCGTGGCTTCGCTGACCGAAGGGCGCGTGCTAAAACTTTCGGTGCGTACCGGCGACCGGGTCAAAAAAGGCGCGGCGCTGGCCACGCTGGATGCCACCCAGAACGAAATTCAACTGACCCAGGCCATCGCGCAAGCCACCGCCAGCCGGGTGCAGCTTTCCCAGGACGAGGCCGATCTGGAACTGGCCAACAAGCTGCTGCCGTCCCAGGCGGTCAGCACCGATCTGGTGGCCCAGCGGGAACGCATCGTGCTGCAAAGCAAACAGGAACTGGCCCGCCACGAGGCCGAGGTGAAGCGGCTGGATTTTCTGATCGCACAGGCCACCATCCGCGCGCCGTTTTCGGGCGTCGTCTCGCAAGAGCTGGCCCAGGCCGGGGAATGGCTGCCGGAAGGCGGCGGCATTATGCGGCTGGTGGACCTGTCCACCGCACGGGTGACCGTGTGGGTGCCCGAAAATACCGTGGGGCGGCTCAAGGTGGGCGACGCAGTCAGCATCGATACCCAGGCCGGGCCGTTTAAAGGCAAGGTGCACGCGGTAATTCCGGACGGCGACCCGAAGAGCCGCACCTTTCCGGTGGAGGTGTGGGTGAGCAACAAAAAGAGCCGCCTGTTTGCCGGGATGCAGGCGCGGATGACCTTTGGCGTGGGCGAGACCACCCAAAGCCTGACCGTCCCCCGCGACGCCGTGGTCACCCGGGGCCGCACCTCCCACGTGTGGAAGGTGGTGGACGGTGCCGCCGTGCGGGTGTCCGTGACCATGGGATACGGAAGTGGCGACCGGGTGGCGGTGACCCCCGGAGGCGAACTGGCTGCAGGCGACATGGTCATCACCCGTGGCAACGAACGGGTGCGCGACGGCCAGGCCGTGACGGTCGCCGAAAAGTAGCCTGTGGCCAAGCAGGCAGGATTTGTCGCCCGCATGATCTCACGGCCCGTGGCCGTGACCGTGGGGGTGATTCTGGTGGTGCTGCTGGGCACCGTGTCCCTGTTCAAGCTGCCCATCCAGCTCACCCCGGAAGTCGTCAAACCCGAAATTACCGTCCAGACCAACTGGCGCGGCGCGTCCCCGCTGGAGGTGGAGCGCGAGATCATCACCCGGCAGGAAGAAGCCCTGCGCGGCATTCCCGGCGTGGTGGAGATGACGTCCGAATCCAAAGACAGTTCCGGCAGCGTGATGCTTTCCTTCCGCACCGGCACCGATATGGAATCGGCCCTGATCCGGGTGTCCAACCGGCTCGATCAGGTGAAAAAAATGCCGAAAGACGCCGACCGGCCGGTGCTTTCCACGGTCAACGTCAACCGCTCGGCCATCGCCTGGATGATTCTGAAAACCACGGGGGACAACCCGGACCCGGTGGGCGCGTACCGCAACTTTGTCGAAAACTCCATCAAGTCGCGCTTCGAGCGCATCCCCGGCGTGGGGCAAAGCAACGTATACGGCGGTTGGGAGCAAGAGCTACAGGTGATTGTGGATGCGGAGCGCATGGCCGCCCACGACGTGACCATCGCCGACATCGCCCGCATCATCGACCGGGAAAACGCCGACATCACCGCAGGCCAGCTGGACCGGGGCAAACGCCGCCTGACCGTGCGCGTGTCCGGCGCATACAAAACCCCGGAAGACCTGAACCGGGTGGTCATTCCCACCTCGTCCGGCATGCCGCTTTATCTGGGCGATCTGGCCACGGTGCGCATCGGCTACAAAAAGCCCCAACGCAGCGTGCGCCAGAACGGCGAACCGGCTGTCGCCGTGAACGTGATCCGCGAATCCGGCTCCAACACCCTGGACATCATGGCCGACCTGAAGCTGGCGATAAAGGAGCTGAACGCCGGGGTGCTGGACGATCGGAACCTGACCCTTACCCAGGTGTACGACGAGTCGATCTACATCACCCGCTCCATCAATCAGGTGAAGATGAGTCTGGTGGTGGGCGGCATGCTGGCGATTGCAGTGCTGCTCCTGTTTTTGCGTAGCGCCTCGTCCACCATCATTGTGGCCACCGCCATCCCCATCAGCGTGGTGGGCACGTTTGCGGTGCTGTATCTGCTCGATCGCAACCTGAACGTGGTGTCGCTTGCGGGCATGTGCTTTGCCGTGGGCATGGTGGTGGATGCCGCCATTGTGGTGCTGGAGAATATCTACCGCCACCGGGAGGAGGGGATGGACCGGGCCAGCGCCGTCATCACCGGCATGCGCGAGGTATGGGGCGCCGTGGTGGCCGGGGTGCTGACCACCATGGCGGTGTTTCTGCCCATTTTGTTTCTGTCGGTGGAGGCGGGGCAGATGTTCCGCGACATCGCCATTGCCATCAGTTGCGGGGTGGCGCTTTCCCTGATCGTCTCGATCACCGTGATCCCCACTTTTGCCGCGCGCATTCTGGGGGGAGACAAAAAGAAGAAGGCCGCGCAGGCGCTTCCCGAATGGCTTAAAAAAGTCTCCGACCGGGGCGCCCGTGCCGCCGTATGGATTACCGAAAAATCGGCCTGGGTGTGCGCCACCACCCGCAGGCGCTTGACCGCCCTGGGCGGCGTGGTGGTGCTGCTGGGGCTGGTGCTGCTGGCCACGCCGCAGGCGGAATACCTGCCGGAAGGCAATCGCAACCTGATACTGGGCATCCTGCTGCCGCCCCCCGGCTACAACGTGGAAGAGATCACCCGCATCGGCCACGGCATCGAAAACGATCTGCGCCCCCTGTGGGAAACGGAAGAGGCCGAGGTGGACGGCCAACCCGCCGTGGCCAACTTCTTCTATGTCGCCTCCGGCTCACGCGTGTTCATGGGGGCCAGAACCCGCGATCCGGAGCGCATTCGCGACCTGATACCGGTGCTGAAGGAAAGCCTGAACAAGGTGCCCGGCATGATCGCCCTGGTGTTTCAGTCGTCCATCTTCGCCCGCGGACTGGGCAGCGGTCGTAGCGTGGATGTGGAGTTCACCGGGCCGGACCTGGAAAACCTGGTGGCCATGGGCGGCCGCACGTTTGGCATTTTGCGCGGGGAATTGCCCGGTTCGCAGGTGCGCCCGAAGCCGTCGCTGGATATTGGCAACCCGGAGTTGCGGGTGGAGCCGGACCGCCTGCGCGCCACCGACGTGGGGCTGCCGCTGGACGACCTGGGCATGGCCCTGTCTGCCCTGGTGGACGGCGTGATCGTGTCGCAATATCCCCACGAGGGGGAAGAGATTGACCTGACCCTGTATGCCATTCCCGGCGGGGTGCAGAGCGATTCGCCCTATGTGTTCCCGGAAGGGGTGGGCGATACACCGGTGTCGCGTTTGCAACTGCGCACGGCGCGGGGCGATATGGTGACGCTGGATGCGGTCACCCACGTGCGGGAAACCAGCGGCCCCACCCAGATCAACCACGTGGAGCGCCAGCGGTCGGTGGTGATCTCCGCCGTGCCGGCGGTGGAAACCTCGCTGGAGGCGGCCATGGACGTGGCGATTGAAAAGGTGATTGCGCCGCTCAAGGCCGAGGGCGCGCTCTCGCCCCCCTACTTTGCCCGCCTGACCGGCACCGCCGATGAGCTGTCCGTTACCATGAACGCACTGGGATGGAACATGGTGCTGGCGGTGGTCATTGTGTTTTTGCTCATGAGCGCCCTGTTCGAGAGCTTTTTGTTTGCCCTGGTCATCATGATCGCCGTACCCACGGCGGCGGCGGGGGGCATTCTGGGGCTGGTGGCCGTGGATACGTTTGTGGTCGACCAGCGGCTGGACACGTTGACCATGCTGGGGTTTGTGATTCTGGTGGGCATTGTGGTGAACAACGCCATCCTGATCGTGCACCAGACATTGATCTATATCCGCGAGGAATCGCTGCACCACCTGGACGCGTTGAACCGGGCGGTGAAGGTGCGGGTGCGGCCCATCTTCATGAGCACCCTCACCACCGTGTGCGGCATGTTGCCGCTGGTGGTCTGGACCGGCCCCGGCTCGGAGCTGTACCGGGGCATCGGCTCCGTGGTGGTGGGCGGATTGCTGCTTTCCACCCTGTTCACTTTGTTTTTGGTGCCGGTGCTGTTTTCGCTGTTGATGGATCTGAAGATTCGGTTGACCGGCAAGGGGGTGGAGGCGGGCTGACCGGCGCCCACCGGATGCCCCCTGTGCATCTTTGATAGCCCGCTGTAATATAGCATGTTGCTATATTTTATTCCGGTAGCACTCCCCTGCTACCCGGTGAAAACCAACCCAGGAAAAAACCAGCGCGGGGTAGCGGCCTTGCAAAGATTGGGGGGAAGGGGTAGCGGGTGGCTACAACAATCCCCTGCCTGGTATGGCAGGCGCCCCCGGCTTGCGAGCTGCTACAAGGCTTGGATATTTACCCCGTGCCATTATGGGCTTCCATCACCTCCAAGGTGTCCATACCTCCGGTCCATACAACATCTAGGTCTATTGATTGCGATATTTCACCAGATGCCACTACAACGGTGAGCCTATAGGTGGCGTGGTCATCAAAGAAATTACGCAGTGTGAGGGGCCAAGGAACAACAAATTTCAACTTCTTGTCCCGGTCGTTTATTTTGATTACATCCACAAATCGTTTTACGCGATATGGGATATCAACCTCACCCACACCGATTAGCGCCCAAGGCAACTGTAAAGAGTCAACAAAGGCGGTAGGCTGGAAGCCATTACCCACATCTTTTTCTATGGCAACCAAATGGGCACTGCACCCACGGGCTACCATTTTTGATGTTGATTCAACCCGCACCCTAATGTAGATAGTGCTCCACTCAGCGCTAGTGCTGAGGTCAACATTCCTAGCCTTTTCTGGTGTTTCCACCATTCCGCCACCGCCAGCGGGAAACTCAACTGCAATACTGGGGGCCAGTTCATCCTCTTGGCGCAATGTAAGTTTGGACAATGAGAAAATGGTCCACACACCGAGGGCAACCACAGCTATCAATGCGGCGTCACTAACAGGCACGCTACCACCCTCCCACAGCAAGAACAGTGTGTGGTCTAGTGCCCATTTAAATGGTTCCACGGATGCCAATGGGCTGGCCGCAACGTTGGGCGTAATGGCGATGAGAACGTAAAAGGCTCGGGCCGTGTTCCCGGTTTCGGCCCATACGAGCTTGATAATGTGCCAAAGTGTCCGCATGCCCCGTACCCTAGCATAACCATGCTGCGCGCCTCCCCCGGCGGTGGCGGAGATGCCGTCCTATCCAAGGCGCGTGAAGCGGAAAAATTTGAGTCGTAGCCTGCTACGGCGATGGTTTTTCTGCGAGCAGTAACGAAGGAGAGGGCGGCATATCCTCTGGATTCCCGCGTACGCGGGAATGACCATTGGGACGGCGGCGGAGATGCCGCCATTTTTCATCGTATCGCTGGCTTTCTTATTTCACCTGCAACCGCTGTTCTGGAACCTGAAGTCGTACGGGAAAAAGAGGGCCGGTGACCGGGGCCGAGTGTGGAGAGGGGGCGACATCTCCTCTGGATTCCCGCGTACGCGGGAATGACCATTGGGACGGCGGCGGAGATGCC